>CAIJTL010001090.1 GCA_903823545.1 uncultured Planctomycetaceae bacterium | reverse complement strand
CTGAGCCAAATCATGATGCACGACCGAGCCGGCTGCAGACCGCGTCGCGTCGACGTATCAGCGGCATTCGCTCGAGCCCAATTAACGCCGCACAAACCAGCTCCCCCAGCGACTAAAAAAGTCCGGCGGTCGAGCGGAACATGTCCGCGATGCGTCAATGACACTGGCATCGAATCCTCTCCTCGCGAGCGCTGCAACCCCGACACAATCCATTCACTTAGCCGATGCAGACTGAGCGACCTGTCCAGCTCTCCGAACAATTAGACGCACCGGACGCGACGCCTGATTTCCTTCTTGCTGAGAAACACCGTAAATCAATCGGCTGGTCTCCGGCACCCAACTTGAAGCGGTGATAAAGATTTGTCGTTCAGTTTCCCCTTGCCGGATCATGACGCCGCTCAACCCGAGATTATCGACGATCACGCCATGCGGCAGGTTATCGACATCGAAACGCTGCTCGTTCTTAAAGTCATTGAACCGTTCAATGCGCAACATTGCCGGAATTGTGGTCCCGGGAGCAATGACAAGCTCTGGAATTCCATCATCACCAACCGTGAGTTGTGACGCGGCTCCGGCCAACTGACTCTTATCCGGCGACAATGTCACAATGAACTTGGGCCGATCAGCCACTTTGATCTCACCGAGATTGCCGACCTCTTTCACAACCGGCACACCGTGAATGAGTCCTGTCGCCGTTACTTTCACATTCGACCAAACTTCCTTCGCCGGAGCCTTCTCCTTCGCATCGAGCGAATTGTTGAACACGGCTTTCGCTTGCAGATGCCCCGCTTGAATAACGACCGGCGTTGAGATCGAAAAACCTTCGGGCAGACCGGCCACATCGAAGCGGACGTCACCATCGAAGCCGTCCGTGCGATCAATTTGAAACGTGAGTCGCGTACCGCTGCCAAGCCCGATGGTTGCATCGCGACCGCCGGTGATTGTCGGAGTGAAGTCTGGTCGCGGTTCGCGAATTGTCAGCGAATAAACATGCTTGTCGCTCCCGGTACCAAGGACATCGGTCACTCGCACGAGATACTCGCCATCGGCCGGTGCCGTGAACGTTAAGCGGCTATCGTTGCCGAGTTCTCGTTCGCCGTCGTCGTCGTTTTCAAACGCCAGCGGAAAGACCGGCAGCCCGTTGTCGATCAACTTCGTCCCGACCGGATAGGGCTCGACGATGTAGCAGACTTCGTCCAACGCATGAATCGTCGCACTCGTATCGAAGTAACAGATCCGCTTTCCGTTGTTATACATCTGCATGCCCGAATCCGGTCCCTGCGGCATCCGAAACGTCTTGAGCACTTCGCCGCCGATGTAAAGAAACTGATTGAGTCCCATCTCTTCCCAGTTCTTCAAGCGGATGTCTGGGCCGTTCGAGTCGATCGGGCGGAATTCATTGAATGTCTCTCGCACCGCTTGCAGGACCAGCCGTTGCACGGGCCGACCATCGACGTGAAGAACTTCGATCCGCGTATCGACCGGCGACTTCTTCCGCGAGGCGTTCGTCTCGATCACCCACACTTGTCCCGCCTTTGACGTGAACCGGAACAAGTCCGAATCACCCGATTGGCCGATCGCGCCATTCACGGCCACCGGCACTGAAACCTTCTGGCCAGTTGCCGGATCATTGTTCGGCTCCGCTTCAGCCACTTCGGTCAGCTTCGGCGAATCGGCGTGAGGCTTCGGCACCGGATCGCCGGACAAGGGCTTCGAAGTAACAATCCCCTCCCCTGCTCCGGCAATCACATAGCTCGCCAATGAACCATCCAAACGACCAACCAACAACTGACCGTTGTCTGGCGAGATCGCCAACGCTTGAGGCCAGTCCGGCTGAGTCTCCAGCACCTTGAGCTGCGTGAACGAATTCGTCTCCCACAACTTGATCCGTCGATCTTCGGCGGATGAAACCAACGTCTTGCCATCGGGCGAGAACGCGAGCTTCAGAATTCCCCCTTCGTGAGCGTACCGCGCATACGCAATCGGGTTCGTCCCTTCTTTGCCACCGGCGGTGATGTCCCACACGCGAATCCGCTTGTCGCTTCCCGCCGCGACGACTCGCTTGCCATCGAGACTAAACGCGACGGCATACTGTTCCTTCTCAGGTTGATTGAGCGTGTCGAGCCGCTCGCCCGTCGCGACGTTCCACAGCTTCACCGTTCGATCGCCACTGGCGGTTGCCAGCATTTGGCCGTTCGGATGAAAAGCGACGTCATAGACCGCGTCGTTGTGACCATGCAGCGTGCGGACTTCATTCCCCGTCGCGACGTCCCACAATTTGACCTTCTGGTCATAGCTACCGGTCGCCAGCAACTTCCCATCAGGACTCAACTCCGCCGCATAAATCGCATCGCGATGTCCTTGAATCACACGGATCAACGAACCGTCCGCCACTTTGAAGAGCCGCACTTCGCCAAACAGCCCCGGTTCCCCCGCCGCCGCGAAGACGATCGTGCCATCGGCAGAGAAACCAACATCGTTCACAACGCCCCGCAAATCTTTGAGCACGCTGCCGGGCTTCAACGTGAGCGGCGATTCCTTCTGTTGAGCGACCGTCAGCATTTCAATCTGCCCATGTCGAGCGACCGCGACTCGCGAACCTTCTCGCGACCAAGCCACCGCTTGAATCGGCTGCCGCACGTTTCCCTTCGTGGCAATCTTGGGAGTCACGAGCAACGTCGGATCGGGTGCTTGACCGCTCGGCCCTTTCGCTCCCGCATCAACCCACGCTTTGAGTATCGCAATCTCTTCTGACTTCGGTCCCGCGTTCCCATCCGGCGGCATCACCGGCTTGACCTTCTTCTCCACCGTGAGCACCAGCCGGCTCAGTTCGCTCTTCCCCGGAACAATCACCGCTCCCCGCTTACTCCCTTTGAGAGCCGAATCAAACGACTCCAGAATCAGCCCCCCTTCCTTCTCGTCCGCGTTATGGCAGCCGTTGCAGTACTTCTTAAAGATCGGAGCCACCTGCAAATTAAAATCCGGCCCCGCCGACTTGGCCTCGTCCGCCAGAACCACACTGCTCCACAACAGCCCGCTCCACAAAAGTCCGCAGAACCCCAGCATCCGAACCATGATTTTGAGTGGCATCGATTTGTCGCTTTCCATCATCCAAACGCGCACGATCAACGTGCAGAGATTCAATACTCAGCGCATTCAACAAGAGTCAGAAGTTCGCGGCCAGAATGATATCGCCCGCCCATCGTTTCTCGCGAGCATCGCACGAACCTTTGACGCGGAGAATGGCGTACTGAGTTGGATCGCGGACTCACCTGCATCGTTGAGTCATGAACCGGTTCTTAGAGCATCTCAATGGCCGCGTTGGTCATTTCATCCGGACCAAACATTGGACCGAGCAACGGGAAAGCCAACCGCCTCAAGGGAAACGTAGCCGTGGCTTATCTCGGAGGAATTGAGATGGCACTCAAGCAAGGGGTCAGGCACCGCAGAATTCAGAATTGGCGGAAATGAGCGTCAAAGGTGAGTGACGTGTTGTTCCCGCCAATTCTGAATTCTGCGGTGCCTGCCCCCAAGCTCTTTCAATTATGGTCCTGCCCGGTGAGTTGATGTTCGACTTGGTCTGCGTGCGCGGCGATTTCGAGCACGCTGCGGCGAATCTCTTCGGGGGCGACGGTTGAGCGCGGGTAGGCGTTGATCATCACAAACATCTTCTGTCCGTCGATTTCACGAATCGCCAAGCTGCCGTGCATGACGACTCCGTTTTGCATCAACGCTTGTTCGTAGAAGCTGGGAGTGGCGGGACAACAGATGGCGTAGATCATCAAAACTCGCTCGGTTGCCGAGTGCTGAGTTGGCTCCAGGAAGACTTGGTGTTGCCGGTTGTTCGGAAGTCGCCGCATGACGCAATAAATCTCTCCGTTGCGAACCCAGGTGACTGTCGGATCGCTGCTGAAGGCTTCGATTAATAGTGATTCGAGATCGCGTTCCATGCCGAGCACTTCATGCAGCAGCAACGAAGCGGCGACTGCGTCTACAGGTCGATCGGCAGGATTGAGTGCCGTCATTAAGGCAACGCACTCCGCCAATTCGAGAGACAGTTCAGGACGCAGGTCGCGGATGTTAGGAACCTCTTCTTGTCGTCCGCTGCGAGCAAGTTGTGTGAGTGACGAGTCTTGCCAAGGGAGCTTGCCAATCAGCATTTGAAAGAGGCACAGTCCCAGCGCATAGACATCACTGGCAGGTGAGGCATCTTGTCCCTGAAAAAGTTCGGGGGCCATGTAGTTCGGTGTGCCACAAATCGCCTGATCGCGAGAGCTTTTGCCTGCGGTCAGCACACGCTTGGCCAAGCCAAAATCGCCGATCTTCGCAACTCCTGAGCGTGTCACCATCACGTTGTCAGGCTTGACATCTCGATGCACGATCCCCGCTCGATGCGCTGCCGCTAAGCCGTCTGCCACCATCGTTGCCAGCCGTAAAGCTCGATCGGTCGGCAACGGGCCTTCCTCACGAATCAGTTGTTGCAACGATCGCCCCTGGATGTATTCCATCTCCAAAAAGTGAGTCCCTGCCTTTTGACCAACAGCATGGAGCGTGACGATATTGGGATGAATCAAAGAGGCTGCCGCCTGCCCCTCTTGTTGAAAGCGAGCCACATATTCCGCATCACAAGTCCCGCGTCGCGGTGACAGAACCTTCAAGGCACAGTGCCGCTGTAAATCATCATGCAGTGCTAAATACACACGCCCCATCGCTCCCGCACCGACCAGCGATACACACTGGTAAATGTGAAGCTTGCGACCAACCAAGGCATCTTCGACAAGCTGCGCGTTCCCCAAGATGCCCGATATGTGCTCAACCGATAGCTCTGGAAAGCGAGTGGAATAGTCACTGACGACCGGTCGCTCATGCCGCGCAAGACGAGCATCAATCTCAATGACCAGCAATTCAACTAGGAGCGTCAGTCGATCCTCGCCCTCCAGACCCACGAGGAACGATTCGATGCTACGTGGTAGCCCAACCGCGAGCGCATGCTCAAACTCATCACATCGAGCATCAACGCGCCGAGCGATCGTCAATGAATTCGCCTCTTCTTCACTCATTCGCATCAGGTCCACTCCAGGATTTAATCAACACCGCGGGTGTCGCACCAAAACCATTTTGACACCATAATCGAAATTCCTTCGATCCGCGTCAGACTAGCTCGTCTTTAGGAAACTGAAATGCCCTCAAGTGATGCCGGTGCCACAGAAATCACCGCTTGGTTGAGACGACTGGAAGCTGGCCACAACCTCGCTGCTCAGCGACTTTGGGACGTATTCTTTGAGCGTTTGGTACGACTGGCCCAAGAGCGAATGCGAACCCACGATCGTCGGATCGCTGATGCCGAGGATGTGGCGTTAAGTGCCTTCGCCAGTTTCTGTCGTGGGGTCGAAAATCGACGGTTTCCAGAACTGATCGACCGGAAAGGACTGTGGCGGCTGTTAGTCAGCATCACGATTCACAAACTGTTGCACCTACAACGGGATCAGCAACGACTAAAACGCGGAGGTGGCTTTCGCCACGTTGAAACACTTGAGGGAGACGAACGCGCGGCTGTCGATCAACTCATCAGTCGCGAACCAACTCCTGAATTCGCCGCCCAAGTCGCAGAGCAGTACGAACTCTGGATGCGTGCGTTGGGGAGTGAAGAACTCACTCAATTGGCTCAATGGAAACTCGAAGGCTTCACCAACGACGAGATCGCCTTGAAAAGCGGCCGCACAACTCGCACCGTCGAACGTAAGCTGAATCTGATTCGCAAAATCATGGTCCATAAGTTGTCCGATTCGTAGCGTAGGCGGCTCACCTGCTGCGCTGTTGTGGCCGGTCTCCTGACCGAGCCACG
>CAIJTL010001089.1 GCA_903823545.1 uncultured Planctomycetaceae bacterium | reverse complement strand
GCCGTCTTCCGCTTCGCATCCTCAACAACCTCTGGCACTCCACCGATCTGAAACAACCCAACTGGCGAAGCCCCATTCGCATTCGCAACCTGCCATCGAATCAACCCCGGCGACACATCCGCCGGAATCGTCAGTCGCGCGGGAAACTCGCGAGCACACGGCCATGCCGGCCCGCGTCCTTTCGCCCCGAACCAATACGGCGGCTCCGGCACGAGCACCTGAGACGGCGGACCAATCAACTCCAACTTGATCCGAGGATCATGCACCAAAAGCTGCATGTCCGGCGTCCAATCGTAACCGCCAAGAATGACATTCACTGTCGTTCCCGCTTGTCCTCCCGACGGATTCATAAAACCAATCTCCGGAGCAAGCTGAGCATTCGCGACCGCCGGTACGATCAAGCAACATGCCATCAACAGTCCGGATCGAATAAGGTTTCGCATGACGATGCTTCCCAATGGTCAATGTTCGATTTCTGTCTTACTGCTCCGCCGCGACGATACTTCAAGTGGTTTCGCGCTCTCGCACGGCAAACTGCAACGTCCATAACCAAGCAGTCCAACCCAAAACGAAATGCGACTGGTTGAGCTCGATCATGATTGGCGGCATCGAGTTGATGGAAACGATCAAATTTGCGGCGCGTCGTCTTACGCGATCAATCCCGGAATTAACTTCCCACCATTTACGATTGGCACCGGTCGACCGAGCGGGTCCGGGTACTCTTTGTCAGAGTCGATGCCGAGCAGAGTGTGAATCGTCCGTAGCAAATCAGAAATACTGACCGGATCGCTGATCGGGGCGGCGGCTTGTTTGTCGGTGGCGCCGATGATTTGCCCCGGTTTGACTCCGCCACCGGCAAACAGAATGCACTGAGCCATCGACCAGTGATCGCGACCCGCTTGCGCGTTGACGCGCGGAGTGCGGCCCATTTCGCCCATCATCACAACGAGCGTGCTGTCGAGCAGGCCTCGCTGTTCGAGATCCATGATCAGTGCGGCGAAGGCTTTGTCTGCTGGCGGAATCAAATCACCTTGCAGACTTGGGAAGCAGTTGAAATGGACGTCCCAACCAGGACCGTCGATGCCGACGAACCGGCAACCCGCTTCGACTAACCGACGTCCAAGTAGTGCTGACTGACCGATCTGAGTCATTCCGTAAGACTCGCGAACAGAGGTCGGCTCCGTCTGAATTTGAAACGCCTTGCGAGCAGCCGGCGACGTGATGAGGTCATACGCCTTCGAGTAGTACGTGCTCATCGCGGCTGCTCGACCGATACGCGGGCGACGTTGTTCGAGTCCGGAAAGCAAACGCTGGCGCAGTTCGCTTCGCTGCTCTGACAAACCATCGACGCGACCAAGGTCTTTGACCTCGAAGTCCGGTTGGCTGGGATCCGCTTCAATGACAAACGGAGCGTACTCGGCTCCGTAAAACCCGGGACCGCCAGCCGACATGTGATGTGGCATGTTGATGTAAGGTGGCACTGTTCCGCTTGAGCCAAGTTCGCGTCCGATGATTGAGCCGAGTGATGGATACAACTCATTTGTCGGAATCGGATGCTCGCCGTCCGCGAAGGTTGGACGTCGCCCCGTCATGACGTAGTGGTATCCAGTCGAATGCCCGTTGTCGTTGTGGCTGTGACTGCGGACGACCGTGAACTTGTCGTTGATCTTCGCGCACTCTTTGCAGTGCTCGGTGAAGATGACTCCCGGAAGTTTTGTTGCAATCGGGTTGAACGGTCCACGAATCTCGCTCGGCGCATCCGGCTTCGGATCCCACATGTCCTGCTGCGGCGGACCACCTTCCAGGAAAATAAAGATGCACGCTTTCGCCTTGGCGTTTCGTTGCTGCTCGGACCCTTTGCTGGCCGCTTCGGCTTGAAGCAACTGTGGCAACGTCAGTCCGCCAAACAAGCCAGTTGCTCCAAGACGAAGCGTTTGTCGGCGAGTAAGGCCGTCACAAAAACGATGACCTTCACCACGAAATCGAAAATTAAGCATCGGCCTAGCTCCCTAAGTGAGGAGTTCTAATTATTTCGTTGCTAGTTGTTGTACAAGAACTCTTTCGTATTCAGCAGCGTCCACAGCATGTCTTCGATCGCCTGATGCCGATTCGGCCCCGCTGCATCAAAAGCCTGCTTCATTAGACTTCTTTCTTCTGCGGTGGGAAACCGGGCGAGCGTTCCAAGGTGAATTTCATCGGTGATTTCATCACTTGTTCGTGATGAATCGGACAACTGGCGAACCAATCCTTTGCGATGGCCAATTTTTGCGTTCACTTCGGGGGAATTGAGCAGATGCAATGCCTGCGAAATGCTTGGCTCATTGCTTCGTTCGCACTCGCAAACGGTGGCTCGAACGGGGCGACCGAAGATGCGGAAGAAGTATGACGGCATCCGATTGTCCCAAACTTGGATCGAGCGAACCCCTTCCGGCCAGCCGTTGAACTTTTCTGGAACACCGGTTGTCTGGCTGATTGCATCGAGCAGAACTTCTGCCGGCATCGCTTTCGGCGAGGCGTGAGAAAAGTGCTGGCGGTCATCTTTATTTGCCTCGCTGGTGATCGAGCTCAACTGATAGACTCGCGACATTAACAAGGTGCGAGTGAACGCTCGCAGGTCATAACGGACCTCCTTGAGATGAGCTTCCAGCGCGGCCATCAACGGTTCGTTGGTCGCGGGATTAGTGACTCGAATGTCGTCGATCGGTTCAACGAGACCTCGGCTAAAGTAATGAGCCCAAAGCCGATTCGCGATTGCTTTCGCGAAGAACGGATTCTCTGGGGACGTGACCCACGTGGCCAAAACTTGTCGACGATCCGAGACATTGTTGAAGTCCGCGTCCTTTGCGCCGAGCGCTCGTGCTGGGACGAGCTCGCCAGTCCGTGGGTGTTTTTGATCGATGCCAGTCTTTGCGAGGATCGCTTCCGTTCCATCTGGAAGTTTTTTGACCGCGATCCCCGTGAAGAATCCCACGAGCCCAGCATAGTCATCTTGGCTCCATCGTTCTGACGGGTGGTGGTGGCACTGAGCGCACTCGATTCGAACGCCGAGAAACAATTGGCTGACGGCGCGACTGACAACTTCGGGTTGATCTAACGATTTGAAGAACGCGACGGGACTTTCGCTTTGCACAGGACCTTGTGCGGTCAGTATTTCGCGGACCATTTCGTCGTAGGGGCGATTCGACGCGAACTGCTTTCGCAGCCAACGATTCATGCCGACTGTCCCTTGCGGAGTGATCTTGATCTTGTCCGCTTTGAGAAGATCGGTCCATTTCATCGCCCAATAGTCGGCATATTCAGGACGCTGAAGAAGTTCATCGACAAGTCGACCTCGTTTATCAGCCGACGGGTCGGTGAGGAATTTCCGTGCCTCCGATGCTGTTGGCAAAGTACCGATAACGTCAAGGAACGTTCGACGCATGAACGTTGAGTCGTCGATCGGCTCACTGGGAGGGATGCCTAACCGAGCCAGCTTGTCCCACACATGTTTGTCGATGAAGTTCGCCTCAACTGGACGTGCAAATGTGCTTCCAGGACGTGGCAAGGCAACACGGCAGACTGCGACATGTCCAAGATATCTCACGAGTACTGCCGCTTCACCTGGAACATCACTTGCCTGCAGCAACCCCCGTGAGTTGGCATCCGCAATATGCGGAGCATTCGAGATGTAATCGGCTTCGACCGTCGCACATCGACGACCACCTTTGTCGTCGATTGCCGTCACGCGTAACTGCTGAGTTCCGTTGGCTCCGATAATTACCAGTGCTGGTTCTACCTCGATCGATACGATTTGGCGTTCGTCGGGAGACGAGAACTCTGCGCCCGACGCAATCCAACGTCGAAGTCGCTGGTGCGCCGCGCTTTCACGTTCGATCTTCAGCCCACCACCGTGCGGAACCTGT
>CAIJTL010001088.1 GCA_903823545.1 uncultured Planctomycetaceae bacterium | reverse complement strand
GTGAAATACTACGGCTTAGATCGTAGTCGTCGCGCAGGACGAGCACGAGGTCAATGTCGTTTTGTACCGCAATGTCGGTCACGAAGCTGCCGTCCACAAGGACGGCTTGGGCCAACGGCCACTTTTGCAACTCAGCGAGGTATCGGCGGAGGTTCTCCAACAACTCCCGTCGGCGCGGTGACTGGCCGAACCGCTCGGACAAATCATCGAGACTCCCGTCGTGAATACCCGGTGGCAAATGCCCGTTCTCGTTGAGTTGCGGCAATGGCATTGATCGACCTCGCTTACGCCTCCACCGCATACGGTGCCGTGAGCCGGAACTGCGGATGCGTTTCGAGGTACGCGGCGATGCGGTCGATTCGAGACAGCGCGACGGGGATAAAGTCCACCGCTTGTTGCAGGCGGTCGTTGGGTTCGGCGCAGCTGAAGCGGAGGAAGCCGCCGCCCGCTTCGCCGAAGCATTCGCCGCCGAGGCAGGCGACGCCGAAGTTGTCGTCGGCACCTTCCAGCAGGTACAGCGCGAGGCCGTGGCTCTTGATGCCCAGGCGGTTGCAGATCGGGGCGACGTTCGGAAAGACGTAGAACGTTGCAGTCGGGTCGAGCGTTTTGAAGCCGGGGATCTTGTTGAGGCCGTTCGTCAGCAGGACGACCTTCTCGCGGAATTTTCCCATCACCTCATCGCGCTCCACCGAATCGCGTTCCAACGCGGCCTTGCCGGCGAGTTGCACGATGGGGGGCGTGCAGCTCAGCGTGGTGTTGATCATCTTGCTAATCGAGTCGGTGATCTCGGCAGACGAGACCGCGAAGCCCAGACGCCAGCCGCTCATCGAATAACTTTTGCTGAACGTGTACGCGGCGACGCATTGCTCCATCATGCCGGGCTGAGCCAGCAGCGAATGATGCTTCCCCTTCCAAACCATGTGGCAATACGGCTCGTCGCTGAGCACCGCGATGTTCTTGCCGCGGATCAGATCGGCGATCTCCTTCAAGTCTTGCTCGGTCTGCACACCGCCGGTCGGGTTGTGCGGCGAATTCAAAAAGATCGCCTTCGGTTGTGGGTCTTCTTTGAGGAAGGCTTCGATATCGGCGATCGCCGGACGGAAGCCGTTCGATTGCTTGAGCGGCTTGAAGACCGCGCGAGCACCGCGTCGCAGAATGTTTGGCGTGTACGTCGGGAAGTACGGGCTGAAGACGAGCACTCCGTCGTTCGGATCGAGGAACGCTTCACAGAAGAACTGCTCGAAGACTTTCGCACCCGGCCCGACGACGATGTTCTTGGCCTCGGCAGGAATGCCGAATTCCTCACGTACGAACTTCGCGGCTGCCGCGCGGAACTCAGGCAGTCCGGGCGACGGACAGTAGTGCGACTGGTTGTTCGCGATCGCTTGAGTCCCCGTCGCTTTGGCCGAGGCCGTGCTATCGAACGGACTGTCGCCGATTTCGAGTTCGACGACATCTTTGCCTTTCGCCTTCAACTCTTTCGCGATGGCGAGCACCGAGAAGGCGGTTTCGACGGTCAATGATTTCGTGAACTGGCTGAGTTGTGCGGACATCGACGAGGCTCC
>CAIJTL010001087.1 GCA_903823545.1 uncultured Planctomycetaceae bacterium | reverse complement strand
TCGACACCATCAAACTTCTGGCCATTGACCTCCGCCTGAGTCGTTAACTCCAGCATGCGATCGAGCGCGATGAATGGCTCGGCACCGGGTGAACCTTTACCAACAAGTCCTGGCCACATGGCATTGTGAAGTTTCGGGAATGCATTAGTCATTTTGATGATCCTTCAGATTTAGTTCCGTGTTGCAATGTCAGAGAGAATGAATTCATTTCACCACAGAGGCACGAAGAGTTCATAATTACAAGAAGCTCCGAACCACAAGCCAGCTTCTTTGTTTCCTATGTGTCTCAGTGGTGAATTACTTCCGTTACTTCTTCTTTTTCTTTACCGTCGCTGCTGCGGCAAACTTCTTGTGGTCGCCGACGTTTGGCAGCAGCGAATCTGCAAACGCGTCTGGGCCGAAGTATCGGAGGCCGACGAGCGGCTCGGTGCCGCGGTTTTCGACTTCGACACCTTCAGCAGCGGCTGGTTGCGTGACGAAGACTTCGTCTTCAGTCATCTCGCCGAAGCGGATCATGACCGGCGTCTGCAATACCATCTGGCCGATGCGGCCTCGACCTTGAGTGGTGATCCAGCCGAAGGCCGCGCCATCCTTGATCGTGCATTTCGCGCCCGGCATCACGGTCAATTCTTTGGCTGAGAACAGTTGCTTGCCATCGACGCGACCGTAGACGATCCAGCGGTCTTGATAGCCTTCGCTCGATGTATCGCCGATGTTGATCGGTTCGAGGTAATTGTTGTCTTTGAAGTTCGGATCGACGTTCTTGTCCCAGTCGAGCGCGTCAACGAGGTATTCCAAGTCGTTGTGCTTCTTCTCAGGGAAATCCTTGGTGAGCAACGCTCGCGGAACCGCTCGGCCTTCAACCATCGACTGGTACATGCCGAAGACGTCCGAGCCCCATTGCGGTTCGTAAGTCACAAGGCTGCCGGGCGCGTGTAAGACGCAGGGCGGAATCAACCAGCCAGTGCCGGGCTTCAACCGGTATGCCTTCGACAAATCGAGGATGCCGTTGTCGCCATCGTTCCATCGAGCGAGAGCGTCGATCACGTCTTGCTTCGTCGTTCCCGGCTCTAAGCCCATAAAAGTGTAGGGAAAATTGTTGCCGATCTGATTCATCTGTGGCGGGAAGTAATAGGACTCTGGCTTCCCTTCTTGCCCGACGAGTTTCGCTTGCTTCTCGTTCTGATGCATGTGGTGCGGGATCGGTCCCATGTTGTCGAAGAACTTGGAGTAGACCGGCCACTTCTTGTACTTCTTCCACATCGCGGCACCGATGACGTCTGAGCCGATCTCTTCGACCGCGTCACGCAGCGTGAACTTCTCTTTGCCAAAGACGACATAGCTCAGGCCTTCGTCCGGCGCACGATTGTCATTCATCGCATATGTCGTCGAACCAAACCATCGTTCATCAATACCGCCACGATGCGTACCGAGGGCGTAGTAGTCAGCGGGGTGGAGCTTCAGACGCTTGCCAGGTTGCAAGAATGACCGAGGAACCCAAGTTGGAGCTAAGCGAAAAATGCCATTACTTGCACTCAACGCATCCGCTGCCAGCTTTGCCACATTGGCCATGTCGAACACTTTCCTTGAAGTGAACTTGCAACAATCGGCGAACACTCGCCTGATGATCGGTGATTTTGGAACGACTTGGGAAGAACGAACCAATCTAGCCGCTCAAACCTAGGGCGGGCATTCTGGTCGTGACGCAATTCAATTTCAACGACAGGGATACGCTACTGCACGACTTCTTGAAGAGGAATTCATTGTCGATTGATTTCATTCCAGACTGCGTTGAACCAAAGGAGAGCCGCTCGGCGTTGGCCAATGCCGCTGAAGTGGCGACGAGTTTGGGGACCGCCTCGGTTTTCATTGGCGAGGATGTCCGTGTCAGGGCCGGGACGAAATCCGGTAGTTTGCCATAGCTGGTCGATGGCCTCGCGAATACGCTGCTCTCGATCGGGGAAATTGTAGACGGTCGGGTGCAGAGTCGATTTGGCGGGCAGCCAGGCTGGTTCGAAGCCCCAAGATTTGATTAGCTCGCCACGAATCGTCGTGAGCCGTTTGACGTAAGTTTCCGTCGAAATGTCTTCGATGACGTCCGATTCTCCTTGCTGCCAAAGAACGGCTCGAAAACGTCCGATCTTCAATCCGGCTGCTTTGAGATCTTCGTAAAGCTTCTCGCCCGGCATCCATTGCCGCGAAGCGGTGCCGCCAACGGCCACATTCACAAAAGCAATCGGGACACGAGCTGTCGGCACCAAGATATCGCCCAGAGGTGGCCAAATTGAACCGCCATCTGCTTTATTTGGAATCGGATCGTGAGCCACTTGCCACGTCCCTTTGACCAAATCGAAAGCGACCACTCGGCCGAACTTGTCCTCGACTCGCAATCGCTCGTCATTCGTCCCTTCTGCATACGATTGGCCGGCAACGACAAAGACTTCACCCACACCGATCGGCAGAACCGAGCCTGCGGCGATGATCTTGGCGCCAGTTGATTCACCGCCAGTTCGGAGTCGAACATCAAGTTTGTACCACCCGCCTGCCGGGGTACGCAGGCTGCTCGACCAGCGTGTTCCCTCGCGTTTCAATCGGCAAGCCGTCCAGTCGAGATCGCGACCAAAAGCTCCTTCGAGCCGTTGCAACTTTGCTTCGCAAACAAAGTCCTCGGCTTTGACGTTTTCGATCTCTTGAGGCCAATTGCCTTGTATCGAGACTTCAGCTTCACCCAGAATTGGGCCGCCAGCGTGGTGTTCGTGAGCGTGGCGCGAATCGAATCCCGTTCGCTGAATCACTTGGTTCGCTATCGGAGACGACAACACCAATTCGATCGGCTCGATAGCGTCAGCGGCTTGGACGCGGCCAGTGATCACAAGCAGAACCACGAGCAGGACAGTTTCTCGTATTCGGCACTTTGCTTTCATGGTTTGTTTCTCCAACGATGATGGGACAAAAAGGCGAGGATCATACGCAGTTGATAGGCTGCGTGACTTTGTGGAAGCAGTCTGGTATCTAGTTCCGAGAACGCTCTTGTTGATCCGTTCGCCGAACGAACTTTGATCAACGAGGTCGTCCTTGCGGTGTCGAATCACAATTTCCGAAAGTTTGAAAGGTAGTCGCGGCAAAATGGAAGCTGGAATTGTTGGGTTGCCCAATGTTGGAAAGAGCACGCTGTTTAATGCACTCACAAGTTCCAAGTCTGCTCAAAGCGCGAACTATCCGTTTTGCACGATCGAGCCAAACGAAGGTGTCGTCAGCGTGCCGGATGATCGGCTGCGACGAATCAGCCAGTTCATCGTTCCGAAGAAGCTCGTCCCTGCGGCGATCAAGTTGGTGGACATCGCCGGCATCGTAAAGGGTGCGAGCGAAGGACAGGGCCTCGGCAACAAGTTCCTCAGCCACATTCGCGAAGTCGATGCGATTTTGCAGGTGGTTCGCTGCTTTGAAGACCCGGACGTGATTCACGTCACTGGTAAGGTCGATCCGGTTTCGGACATTGAAGTCATTGAAATCGAACTGATGCTGGCAGACATCCAGACGTTGGAAAACGCGCTCCCCAAAGCGGAAAAGATGGCTCGTGGCGGCGACAAAGAGGCGAAACTCCGTGTCGAAGTCAGCAAGAAGTGCCTCGCACAACTGCTGGCTGAGAAACCGTTGCGAACAATGGAGTTCGATGAGAACGAAAAGAAAGCGGTCTCCAGTTTCGGCCTGATGACTGCGAAGAAAATTCTGTACGTGGCCAACGTGGACGAGAACGACCTGGAAGGCAAGAACCCGCTCGTGCAACAGGTCCGCGACTTCGCGGCGAAGGTCGGAGCGGCGGTCGTCCCCGTCTGTGCCAAATTAGAAGCTGAGATCGCGGAACTCGACGAGGCGGATCGTGCCGAGATGCTCGCATCTTCCGGCCTCGCGGAGCCGTCACTCGCGGTGCTCGCACGCGAGGCTTATCGAGTGCTCGGCTTACAAAGTTATTTCACGGCTGGTGAGATGGAAGTCCGCGCGTGGACAATTCCCGTTGGAGCAACGGCTCCGCAAGCGGCCGGCGTCATTCACACGGACTTTGAAAAAGGCTTCATCCGCGCCGAGGTCTACACGCTTCACGATCTCGAAACTTACAAGACCGAAAAAGAGATTCGCCAAGCGGGAAAGTTGCGAGTGGAAGGTAAGTCTTACGTGATGCAGGACGGCGACATCTGCCACTTCTTGTTCAATACATAACGTGGTTGGAGCGAGTAGTGGGCGAGTTGCTCCGCAACTCGCCGCCGAGTCGCGGA
>CAIJTL010001086.1 GCA_903823545.1 uncultured Planctomycetaceae bacterium | reverse complement strand
CGGGATATGCGGCGGATGGTGAGGTCGAAGACTATGAAGTCTTTTTGGAGTATTCGGGAGGAGAAGGTCATGCGCTCGATCTGCCCACCGGTGGCGGAGGCTACACGCTCGACCTCAGCGGTGGTCAAGTTCGCGTGCGTGATGCGAACGGCGTGGTGATTCAATCGTATCCACAGGGTGACAACGAATTCCTGGAGATATTCGGCACTGCCTTGGGGGATGAAACCCTGATCGTTGACTTCTCGGGAGGCAACCCGATTCCGGTCGGTGGTTTGTTCTTTGATGGTGGCGAAGGTCTCGGTGACAACGACTTCGTGGTCGCTCAGGGCTACAACCTGAACACGGCGGATGGAAACGCGGATGTGATTGTCAATCACACCGGGACTGAAGTCGGCAACGTGAACTTTGCGGGCCTCGGAACGATCTTCTTCAATGAGATCGAACCGTTGATCCTGGCCGGTACGGCGGCGGACTTGGTCATCAATTTGCCGGCGGGGCCGACCAATGATGCGTTGTTGGCGGATGACACGGCAGGGAACTTCCCGGGGAACGGGACCAACATCGCCGGGCGGTCGGCCATTGATGCTTCCTCGTTTGAGTACACCGAGTTTGTGAATCCGACGAACTCGTTGACGATCAACTTGGGGAACAACGGCGACACGATCACAGTGCGGTCGATGGATGGTGGGTTCAATCCGGCGACGGGGACGATCATTCAAGGTGGAGCCGACAACGACACGTTTATCAACACGAACAACAATGCCGGGACGATCATGCGGTTCCTGGGTGGGGCCGGGGACGACACCTTCACGATCAACGCCACGTTGACGGGGCAGATTGACGGGCAGGCCGATAACGGCGGTGGCGGCGATACGTTGAACGGCAATGCGATCGACAACCTGACGTTGTTGGGGTCGGATGCGAACGGCTTCAACGGGACGGAAGCGAGCATCGCCTCGTTACTGGGAGTCGGCGGCAACTTCGACGGGATTGATTCGATCGCCGGCAACGGCGGCAATATCTTTGGCATTAATGTGGCGAGCACCTGGAGCGTGAATGGGGCGACGGTGAGCTACAGCGATGGCTCCAACACGGCGGTCATCAGCGGATTCGGTAGCTTGGTCGGTGGCACGGCCTCGGATCAGTTCACGGTCACGGCGGCGAGCAACTTCAGTCTGTTTGGCGGAAACGGGAATCCTTCGGGCGATGACACCTTCACGATCAATGCCACGCTGAATGGTGTGGTGATCGGCAATGACGGGACTGACATTCTGCAAGGGACGCAGATTACGGATGTCACGCTGCTGGGCTTCAATCTGGGCGATGGCTTCGTCGGGCTGGAGGCGGACATCACCGGTGTCTTCACCGGCATCGACATTCTCAATAGCACTCCCGGCACCGGGATTTTGAGGAACGGCACGGGCAATAGCGCGACTTGGAACATCGGCAACCCACAGACGAACTATGTCGATGATGCGACCGGTGGGACGTTGGCCACGACCGGTTTCACGAACCTCAATGCGGGAACTGCAGGGGACTTGTTTAATCTCCCGCTCGGCGTGACCTTCAACGGTCAGATCAATGGCGGCGCTGGCCTCGACACGTTGCAAGGGACCGGAGTTGATGCGGTGGTGCTCACCACCAGCAACGCGACCGGCTACAGCGGTAACGAGAACAGCATCACCGGAGCCAATCCGGGCTTCGAGGGGATTGACGAGATCAACGGTAACGACCAAGTTGGCTCGGCGATCACAGGTCGAGACTTCGGCAGCGTCTGGACGCTCAATGGTGCGAACCACAATTACAACGACGGGCTGTTTGATTTGCCCTTCAGCGGCTTCCGCATTGTG
>CAIJTL010001085.1 GCA_903823545.1 uncultured Planctomycetaceae bacterium | reverse complement strand
CTCTTGGGTTACCTTTGCCGACGACGATTGCTTAACCGGAGTCTGAGTCTCGTGAGCGATGTTTGGCACCGATGCCGGCACAATTGCAGTTGGTACAACCGAAGTCGGTGACTTATCCGATGTGGCCACCTCGGATCGCGATTCGATACTTCGCGCCACGATTGGTGGAAACAGTTCCTCCATCTCAGTCTGTAACCCTTTGATGGGTGAAACGACTTCATCGGAATCATGAAGCGCACTCGCTTCTTCAGTGAGCATCTTGTTGAAATCCCAATGGTCGGCGCTGTCATTGTCACTGTCGATCGTCTCAAGTTCATCGACTGCGTTGGGCATTTGAATCTCTTCATTGTCTATGCGCAGTTCTTCGTCATTGTCGATGAACTCGATGTCAGAAATGGACTGCGATGCGTCGTTGCCAACTCGCAATACGGGATCATGAATGGAGAGCCTCAACGATGGTGCCGGTGTGATCGCTGAAGCCGCATAGGAAATTTCAAAACGATGCGTGGCCACACCTAGCATTGCACCAGGGGGCAGCAAACCTTCCATCACCGTCTGTCCGTCGATCGTAATTCCATTCTCGTTGAGGTCACGCACGAGCCAATTCCCCTCGCGAAATCTCAATACACAATGCGTTTTGGCGATCGCCAAATAGGGTAAGACGATATCAGCGTCGGTATCACGGCCGAGGTAAAGCTCCTCGTAAAGCAGTGGTATCTGAGCTCCGCTCTCGATGGCTTTGAGCACGCCCAAGCATGGCTTTGAAACTTCAGGCGGCAGTGGCTGGTCAACTCGTATTTGAATACGGCGGCTTTTTTGCGGCTGAATTGATGTCATGACATTGTTGAGTTTTGACAACAACTCTGATGACATCGCCCCGTCATCCTTTGTTGTTGCAGTCACTGACGCATATTGCAAATCAAATTCCAGCGTTCCAATGTTGATGACACTGAGTTCAGGAGCCCACGAGCTTTCGACTTTCTCACCATTCACACCAATCCCGTCACGACTGCCCAAGTCCTCAATGAACCAATGGCCGTCCCTAAGCTCCATGTGGCAATGGTTGGCTGACACCGACGGGTGGTCGATCACCACGTCGCAGGACCGATCATTTCCGATGGTAACCGACGGCTTTTCCAGCAGAATCGGTGACCCTCCATCAACGGGTCTTAGTTCGCCAAACACGGGATTCCTCCAACTCTTAAAGATTGAGTCCTCAGCAGACTATCGTCTTGGAACCATCCTGGAAGGAACTGTTGCGCGAGATTCGCAGGAACTTCACATTCACGGAAGATATCTGTGGGCTGAGAAGCCGCGATTCATGAATTCTCGATGAGTATGACTCCTTCCGTATTCCACGATTTGCGAGCTTGGCTACATTTCGACCCCCTTTTGTCGGTCATGTTGCCAACATCACATTCACCCCCTCATTGATCGAAGTGCTCTATGGACGTGCTGTTGAATGTCACCGTCGGCCCGGATCAGGGGCGGTCGTTCGTGATACCCACTGGCAAGCAGCACTTGATCGGTCGCGGACAGGAAACCGATACGCAACTCTGTGATCCGAGTGTCTCACGCTTGCATTGCAAACTGAGTAACGAGGCGAAGGCCATTGTCCTCAAAGACAACCAAAGCGCCAGCGGCACCTTTGTAAACGGCCAGGCGATTACAGAGCGAATTCTGCGAGTGGGTGACATCATTCGCGTTGGGGATACTGAATTACGATTGGCCCTAGTCAACTCAGGAGACGAAAGGACAATCCCTCCGAAGCGTCCGCTCGCGGGAATAGTCCCATCGACCGTCCCCGAGAAACGTGATTTGAGCCACCTCTTGGGCTATACAATTCACCGCTACCAAGTGGCAAAAGCCATGGTGAAGGGAAAAACTGGGACGATTTTTCGGGCACATGTTGCTGATTCCGGTCAGTGCGTGGCGTTGAAGGTGCTTTGGCCCGATCTCACTCGCGATCGTACGGAGATGCAACGTTTTGTCCGTACCATGAAGCTGCTCAAACCGATTCAGCATCCGAACCTCATTCAACTACTCAGCGCGGGAATCCGTGAACTGGACAATAAAAATTCTGACGCGATTTGCTGGTACGCGATGGAATGGGTCGACGGCGAGGATTTGCGGAGCGTAATTCGTCGGACTGGAGCCGCCGGGATGTTGGACTGGCAGACGGCCTTTCGTATCACCGTCCAAATCGCCCAAGCGTTAGAAACCGCGTTCGATCATGGGTTCGTGCATCGCAATATCACTCCGGAAAACATCCTGTTGTGCAAAGATGGGACAGCCAAGTTGGGGGATCTGATGTTGGCCAAGGCGTTGGAGGGGACGTCCGGAGAACAGATCACTCGTCCTGGAGAATTGCTGGGAGACGTCCCGTTCATGGCTCCCGAAAGGGCTAGAAGCGACGTGTTGGATTGTCGCTCCGATCTCTACAGCCTCGGAGCGACGGTTTATGCGCTGTTGACTGGTAAGCCGCCTTTTACTGCGACAAACATGGCTGAATTGCTGGAGCAAATTCAGCGTCTTCCCCCGGTACCTCCCAAGAACGTGCAGTTGGCAATCAATGATCAATTTCAAGGAATCGTATTGAAGCTGCTTGCTAAGCATGTCGAAGAGCGGTTTCAGACACCTTCGGAACTGCTGAGCGACTTGCGGCGGCTGGCGCGTTTCAACGGACTTGAGGTTTGATCGCGATGGCTCGAGCCACTGTCCATGATGATTCGACGCTTCCGCCTCGCCAACGCGCCGTTGCTTCGGTTGCGGAGAAGAGACCCTCGACCGGTAATTTCGTCTCATCCGGATTGCGATTAGTTGGCGACGAAAATCCGATAACGACATCCGACAACTCTTCAGCTCTTGAGTTGACAGAGCGGTCCACGCTCCCTGCCTCGCTGCGCCAGTTCGGAGACTACGAACTGATTGAAGAGGTCGCACGCGGTGGAATGGGAATCGTTTACAAAGCTTGGCAACTGAGCCTCAAACGAATTGTCGCAATCAAGATGATCCTTTCGGGACTTGTCGCGTCCGAGGAGGACATCAATCGGTTTTACGCAGAGGCTCAAGCGGCGGCCTCGTTGAGTCATGCCGGGATTGTTCAGATTTTCGAGGTTGATCAAGTCCACGGCCAGCATTTCTTCGCGATGGAGTTTATCGACGGCATCAGCCTTTCACGGCGTGCCGCACTTGGCCCACTGGAGCCAGTCGAAGCTGCCACGTTGATGCGGCGAGTGGCCGATGCCGTTCAATATGCGCACGAGCGCGGCGTCGTCCATCGCGACTTGAAGCCCGCCAACATCATCGTTGATTACAACGGCCAACCTCACGTGACCGATTTTGGATTGGCATACATTCAAGAAGGTCATGATCAACAAACCTGTTCTGGCGAGCCAATCGGAACTGCCAGCTATATGCCCCCCGAACAGGCCACCGGACAGCGCGACAAGATTGGTCCTCCTTCGGACGTTTACTCCTTGGGGGCAACGTTGTATTGCCTGATCACGGGGCGTCCCCCTTTTCAATCCTCGAATTCTGCGGACACGTTGATCCAAGTGATTCAGGTTGATCCTGTCCCTCCGCGACGGCTCAACCAACAGATCCCCAATGATTTGGAAACGATCTGTCTGAAGTGTCTCGAGAAGCTCCCCGATCGACGTTACGCGACTGCTCAGGAACTTTCCGATGAACTTCGGCGTTACCTCCGCAACGAACCGATCCTCGCACGACCGATTGGGCCTTGGACTCGGTTGATGAAATGGCGCCAAAGGCATCGCTCTTTGGCGGCGGTCGCGTCGGTCTTGATCGCGGCGGTGGCGACGCTCATAGCCAGCAGCATCATGTATAACCGCCAGTTGATTGCCGAACGCGAGGCCGCACAGATTTCCGAACGTCAAGCCGTTCGGCTACTCGAACTCACCCAAAGCTTGTTCTCACAACTCGGTCACCTGAGCAAATCGGAAACAGCTCTGTTAACGCTGCAGGTCTCGGAGTACGCCGAAATGTGCGCCATTTTCGAGCAGCTTTCGGTCATGGAACATTCTCCGAAAGCCGACGCCACTCGCGTTCGGCTTCAGGACCAAATCGAACGCTTAGCCGTCTCTGCAACTCCGACAACTCAGGAAGCGTTGAAGAGACTGGCAAACCTGCTCAGCGAGCCGCATTCAACAACATCAAAACCGTTCGCGGAAGAACTCCGAGTGTTTTTAGATGTCTGCCGCCGTTCGTGGCTGGAGAACACGAGACGGTCTCCCAACATTCGAGAGCAGGTGCAAAAACTACTTCGTGAGCAGACTTTGCAAGCGTCAGACTTATTGCTCAATCGAGCGAAGGCCACCGATCACCATGAACTCGAAAAACGGTGGAGTACGCTACGACACGGACTGTTCATCGTCGCCAACGACACTTTGCCACCTTTGATCGACGATGTCATCGCGCAGATCAAGCAATGGTCGGATCACCGACCGCCTCGTCTGAATGAATCTTTGGGACATTTGCAGGCTGCCCTCAGAACACAAATATGACGATCGTGAGCGAGCGGCTGAGGTAGAAACGGGAACGCAATAACTTCTCGATGGCATCCGAGTGTTAGCACGATGCGCAAGCGAGTGGTTTCGGTGATGACCACTCGCTTGCACGCCAACAAGACAGCGGGAAGTTATCACGCTCTTATCGCCCTTCGATTGATCTGGGACGGTACTGCTGCCGCAGTTGCTCAAGGGTTTGCCGGTTCGCTCGATTGGTGAAGAACATCGTCATCAAAATCAGAAAAAGCAGGAGTAGACCTGCCAGTCCGAGTGCCCAACGGCGGTTGAGTTTCCATCCAAAGACCTCTTGCCCCAGAACCAAGTCGAATTCCCCGGTGGGGCTGGCTGTCGCGATGTTGCTGACCATCGAGTTGTTGTTGGACATGGATGTCGCAACACCGTCTCGCTGTGCCACCAGTTCAAGTTTTCGTATTTCGCTGAAGTCAGAAGAGATCAGTAACCGCGCCCCACAGGATTGGCAAGATGCCTTCTTGCCCGCGAAGGCCGGCTGCAAAACAAGGCTCTTAGAGCAGTGCGGACACGACGATTTCGCCTTGATGATCGGCGTCCTAGCTGTCACCACGTATTGGCCCTTCACAACACCGGATGGTGGACTGGTTGGCGAGGCCGTCGTTCGTGTCTGAGCAGCCGACCGGCGAACCACTGCATCATCCTTTCTCGAACTGATCGACGTATCGGTCGTGGCGTTTGATATGGAAGAGCGTCGTCCTGAAGATTGTGCCCCGGTATCTGTTACTGACGACCTGGATGAGCCGTTGGCCCGCACGGCAGAAAGGACTGCTTCCGCGAAAGCAACGCACGATTCATATCGCTGTTTGGGCTGCTTGGACAAACCTTTCGACACCGCCTGCCAGACTCCTTGCGACACACTTCGATTCCACTCCATCAACGGCGGCGGGACCAAACTGGTTTGGTTCACCATCGTGGCCGAAGAACTCGCTCCAGAGAATGGGTTTGTTCCAGCCAGCGTGTCGTAAACGGTCAATGCCAACGAGTACTGATCGGCTCGCCCATCAAAGGGCTTTCCCAAAACCAATTCTGGTGCGGTGAACAAGGGCGTCCCCACAATTGCTCCGGCAGCCGTTTGGCTAGAGTCATCGTCAGACTCCGCCGTTCGGACAATTTTCGACAACCCAAAGTCGCTCAGAAACGCATGGCCGTGATTATCAAACAAGATATTGTCCGGCTTCACGTCGCGGTGAACGCAATCTTGTGTGTGCACGAAGTCCAACGCTTTAGCGATTTCCAATAACCATCCGCAAAGCGAATTGGGCGACAACGGTTTTTGAACTCCCTGTTCATTTTTCTGCCGTGACCGCAAACAGCCACCGCTCACAAAAGGCATCACGAAAAACGGCGCACCGTCATGCTCACCAACATCCAGAATGCTGACGATGTGAGGATGGGTCAGCTTCACCAGAAATTTGGATTCCTGTTTGAAACGTCGCATGGAGTCTGGATTCTCCAGCTTGTGCCGACGAGGAATCTTGACCACGACATCCGTTTCCAGCCGCCGATCGAATGCTCGGTAGACATAGCCCATGCTTCCACCGCCCAGCAATTCTCGCAAATCGTAGCGCTGCTCCCCAATGATCTCTCCCACTAATCCTTGGGTATTCACGACCTTCGTGGCTGTCATTCCATCTCCGTTTTCCCCGTCTCTATTCGGGAATAATCCGCATTGATTCAGCCGCAGATACCCCGCAGAAATTGCTACGGGTGTAACAGGCAGAATTTGAACGGACGAAATGCGAGGTGATTCCATTCAAATGGTGGCATACATTGATGAAGAAGTTGCAAATGCCATGTTGAGATCTGACGAACTGCGGGATATCCCCTTCTCTCTCAAGGGAGAATAGCGCCAGTTGTGGAACCAGGCCGGCGCGCGAACGCGTCCTCTCGAATTGGGCCAAGCATGCTCATGACCGCAGCATCAGAGACTTGGAACGAGTCGCCAAAAACCTCTTCGGCTATTGCACCAGCCCGTAGAAATGGG
>CAIJTL010001084.1 GCA_903823545.1 uncultured Planctomycetaceae bacterium | reverse complement strand
TCTGAAACGAGATTTCCAATGTTCGGGTAAAGGTTGGCAGACTTTCGTGTGTGCTCGAACTATCGTCGTCAGCCATCAATGCTCGATGAACTGCGTCAACAATCTGTCGGCTCGTTTCCAAGTTGAAACGCTGATACTCTGTGCCGCCTGATTTGAACGAGCGTCTGGCTGTTTTCTGGGAGGTTTCTGTGCAAACTAGTTTTTCAAAGAACAAGGCAACAATGGTTCGCCTTGCGTGCCTCGTTGCTCTGTGTTTGATGCCATCTCTTCCGGTTTTCGCACAGCCTAAAGAGGCACCTAAGAACGACGCCAAACAAGTTGTTGAAAAGGCAATTCCGCTCGCAGTGTTCTGCGTTGCCGGAGTCGAACGCTGGCTCGGGAATGCGGACTATTTGTTTGAAGCGGTTAAACGAGAAGAGCTGTCAGACTTTGTCGGCGGGCAAATGTCGAAGATCAACGATTTGAAGGGAATCGACAAAGACAAGCCGTTTGGCATGTTGGTTTTCTTGCGACCGGGCCTGATTCCGCAACCGTATCCGGTCAGCTTTGTGCCCGTGAAAAACTTGTCGGATTTGATCGGGACCGTCAGCAATGGGCCGTTCAAAGTGAAGAAGATCGACGACACGCACTATGACTTAGTCACTGACAACAACACGATTCATGCACTGCTTGTCGGCGACTATGCATGGCTGGCGTCTGAGGTTGATCAGCTCGATTTTGAATTCCCTAATCCGGCCGATTTCACAAAACGCCTCGTTGCTCGATACGACGTTTCGTTCGAGTTCAACCTGACGAGCGTCCCGGAAGGAATGAAGAATATCTTCCTCGATTTCCTCCGAGCGAGCACCGAGACGTCGATGCAGCAACGCGATGGCGAACCAGACACCGGGTATCAACTGCGTCGACTGAATGCGATGAATTCGCTCGATTTCCTTGAACAACTGATTCTTCAGGGAGAACGGCTGACGCTTGGACTATCCGTCGATCCGAAAACCAAGCGGGCCTCGATCGAGGCCGATGTGCAGGCAAAGCCAGACAGTGGCCTATCCCAACTTTTGCAAGACGTCTCGGCGCGAACGAGCTATTTCGCGAGCGCCCTTCGGGAAGAGACACCGTTGACGTTTTCGATGTCCTGGATGATGCCCCCTTCCAATCAAAAGCGTTTGGCTGATTTCTTCGAGACTGCTGAGCAACAAGTCGCCTCACAATTGGCGAACGCAATCACTGGGAAGAAGACAGAAGAGAAGCCCTCTTCTGATTCGTCTTCTTCGGAATCACCAAAAGTGGCATCGACTGGTAAGCCCAAACGCGGAGGAACCGGGAAGCCCAAGAAGCCAAAAATTCCTGTGCCACAGCCAGTGAAAGATGTATTCGATTCGTTGCGTGCGACGGCGTTGACTGGCCATATCGATTTCTTCGCACAGTTTGCTGCCGACAGCAAATCGAATGGATCTCCGCAGTTCACTTTGCTCGGCGGTGCCAAGATCGCTGACGGGAGCAAGCTCGCCTCAGGATTGACCGAAATCTTAAAGCAGATCAAAGATCGACCGGGACTCGCGGCACTCGATTTCAATATCGATACGCACAAGGGTGTGACGTTCCATCGTTTGCTCGGCAGCGAGATCCGTCGTGCCGACGAGTTGATGTATGGTGGCAAGCCGGCCCTTTACATCGGGCTTGGATCACAAGCCGTTTGGTTTGCATTGGGGCAACCGGACGCGCTCGCGCAACTGAAGCAAGTCATTGATCGCGTTGAGGCCGCTCCGTCAGCACGCCCCTCAGGTTCTGACCGTATTCCGTTTCAATTGACGATGCACATGAAACGCTGGATCGAATTTGGTCAGGCGAACGGAGAGGAGCGAAGAAGGAACACACTCCCACCCACCGATACTCCGTTCGGTGCCTGGCACC
>CAIJTL010001083.1 GCA_903823545.1 uncultured Planctomycetaceae bacterium | reverse complement strand
CGGAACTAGAATCGCTGCAAGCGAGACTTGCTTGCGACGAAGTCGCGGCCCGTATCGCGGCCAATGAAAAAACGCTCGCTGAGCAGCAACGTCAGATCGCGCAGGCAGAATCCGCCTACGATGATTATCCGCAACTCCACTTGCCGGAGGTCGCTCCGTTGCTCGCGCCACTGCAAGCCGCCATTACCTCGCAAGCATCACGGATGGACGAAGTCCGTCGGCAAATCGAAGGGCTCGTTATTCGAGCGCCCTACGCGGGTGAAGTCGTCGCAATCCACGCTTGGCCGGGACAACGTGTGAAGCTCGGCGATCCAGTCGTCACGTTTGCATCTCACGAGCGCCGCTACATCGTCACGTTCGTCCGCGCCGATCAATCGCTGAATCCCGCTCCCTCTGACCGAATTCGTGTCCGTCGGCGCCATTCCTCATTGCATTCAGAGGAAGCAACGATCGAACAAGTCGGTTCGCAATTTGAACCAATTCCGCCGCAACATCTTCGCGATCCCCGGCTCCCCGAATGGGGCATCCTCGTCCGCGTAGCACTCCCCAAACAGCTCGCCGTTCGAGCCGGTGAACTCGTCGAATTGACGTTTCAAACGCGATGACGCTTCGGATGATGCTTCTTGCTATTTCATCAGTTTCAATAGCTCATCCATCCCCGCCTTCAATCCAGCAGAGTCGCTTCCGGCGATCGTGATGGCGTTCTTCTCAACAGCGAACGGGCTCCAAACGAGACTGACGAGTGCGCCGCCGGGGCCGGGATATTTTTCGTCAGCGATTTGGGGAAGTAGCTCGCTCGCTTGTAGCACGGCCATCACTCGATTGGTGGTGCTATTGCCGATCACGATGAGATGCGAATCGGTTGTGAAAGCTTCCGGAAGTTGAGCCGGTAGCTGATAAGCGCCGACATGCTGAGTCAGCCGCGACCACGGCTTTGACCAGCGTGCCCGGAATTCGGCTGTCGTCTTCACATCACGACCTTCGGCATTGTGGACCGTGACTTGTCGTTGCTCGTTGACGAACAATTGGACTCCCGGTTCATAGCACTGTTCGACGTCACCACTGAAATCAACGAAACCATCGCCAGCGATCGTGATTAAGCTGTTCGGTAATCGCCAATCTTGAGAGACATCTTGGCCGTCAGCCGTTTTCGCGGTGAGCGATCCATCGCCAGCCACACTCAGTGTGATTTGTCGCTCTGGCTTGAGCGGCTTCGGGACCGCCTTCATCTCGACGGAGAAGACCTTCGCATACGGATTCCAAACGCGCGGGTAATTCACTTTGCGAAGTGCGACTGCGTCAGTGTGAGTCGTGACAATCGCCCCTCCTTTTTGAAGTCGATCGGTGAATTGCGTCAGTACATCTGCGGCAAGATCGGCAGGCGCGACAACGGTGATCTTTGGTTTGGAATTCAAGAACTCGCGGAGCTTCTCCGTGTCGAAGAGTCGAGTCGCTGCGATTGGTCGTGGAGTGCGTGGATCGGCGGTTCGAGTCACCTTCGCCTCAGCGGCCAAGCTCGCGACCAAGCTGCTGATTTTGACTGAGTACTCACCCACGGGTGCATTCGCACCAAGCGGCAGTGTGTCGAAATACTTGCCCGCCAAATTCGTTGAGCGGTGCAAACGATAAAGCTCATTTCCCATCGGGTCGCTAACAACGACCACGATCGGCCACGGCATACTGAGCCGTTTCAAACTGGATTCAATCGACAGTAAGCCGCGATGAATGGTCGCGGTCACGTCGATCCCTTCGGGCTCACGCGGTGCTACGAAATATGCTTTCATCTCAGCCGGTTCGAATGTTGTCGCGATCGGCTGAGTCGGATCAGCGAGCTTCTGAGACTTGTCGAAGTGTGTTCCTTCGAGTGTGTAGATGACTCGACCGACGATCTTCGGATCGGCATGTTGTGCGCTGATCGAAAACTTCGCCGCTTGAGCCGCGTAGTTGTAGATCGCGTGCTTCTTGTCGTCGGCAATCTGCGGCAGCTCTTCGTTGCCATTCGCGACCAGCACAATCGAACCTTCGCCTGCCATCTGATGTTCGATGAGCAATTCATTGGAATCCGTTTCGGCCCAGGCGTGCGAGGCTGTCTGCTTCATCGCCGCTTTAAGTGGTCCAACGGCATTGCGAACTGGCTCGTCCATGAAATGATTTGTTTGATACATACTCGCTTCGCGAGGCGACTTGAACGACTTGGCGTCCTGCATGAAGAGAACATTCCAGCGATACGACAGCCCTTTCAAATCGACATCCGCAACAATCGCGTTATCGATTTTGATCGTCGTGCTTTTGTCGGTGACGATCTTCCCGCCAGCCATGACGAACTGCTTGAGAGTCTCTTGGATCGGCGCGGGGAACTCGTTGGTTTGTCCGACAATGACCAGCGTTTTGTAAGTCTTCAAAACTCCGTAGGGCAGCGTTCGCTCATGGATGATGTGAGCTGGATAGCCCGCTCGCGACAGTGCGTAGTGCGCCGTCAACACCGCCTCTTTGTAATCGCCGCCGATGTTGTAGGCGTTGATCTCAATCTCTTTTCCTTTCAACGCCGTGTTCTCTGGCAGCGAGGCGACCATCAACTTGATCGGTTCGCCTGTCTTCTTGTTTGCTTCGCGCGCGGTGATTTCTTTTTCGCGCAAAGCCAACTCGGTGAAGCTCCATAAAACGGCGACGTCGTGGCCGGTTGCGAGCGTTTCCTTCAAAACCGGGCCAATCTTCTTTGCTGCGTTATTGACGTCCGCCAGATCAGCGGGCTTCATGCCGGTCATGTTGAGCCACCAATTGCTCGTCAGACCGGCGGCCAACATGCCGTTCATGGCTGCTCGATACGCATAAGTTTGCTGGGGTTGTGCGACAGCATCTCCAAAGAGTTGCCCATTCATGGCGTGAGCCAATCTCGCGTAGGGATCGTGCGACTTCTCCAACGCGACGCCGCTGTAAACGCCCAATCGATCAATGCCCCAATCGACGAAGACGTGCGATGACGGAATGTCGTTGACCTCTTGGTTGAGCGGATCGGTCCCATCCATGATCGCCTGCGGCGCATACAGGTCTGTGCTGAATGTTGCTTGCGGCCAGGGAGTCTTGATGTCGCGTCGAGCTTGTCGCTGGCACTCCTTCATGATCTCGCATCGAATCGTCATGTACTTCAGCCAGTCGTCGGCCGGTCGCGACGCGGGATCGTTCGTGAATTGCCAACCACGTTGCTCGTACCAATCTTGCTCATCCCAATCGGGAAAGCCCGATGCCGATCCCCCCGCCGGAGTCTTGCCCCAGCCCAGTCCCGGTTCATCGAGCGTTCCGACACTGAGGACATTGCTGCCGAAGCGGCGCAATCGCTGAGCCGTGTGAAAGCTCAACAGGCGCATCGAGTCGTTCATCTCCGCGTTGCCCCAGCTCTTCATGCTGCCGAACGGTTTATGTGTCACATATCCGGTCCAATACATGTAGACCATCGTCGGCATGTTGGCGGCGATCGCCTCTTCAAACACGCGCATCCCTTGCGTCTTCATCCCGCGTGGGCTGAGGCTCGGCCCTGTTTGCTGTTGGTCAAGACGCCCAAACGAAAAGGCGTTGCCGACCACGAAGTTCGCTCCGCCCGCCTTGAGTTCATTGAGCGCTGCCGTCTGAGAAACCAACAGCGTTGAATCGATGACGCCGCTGCTGATCGTCATCTTTGCGGCCTCTTTGCCATCGAGCGTGATCGAATAGGCGTCCGGCGCGAGCAACCCAGAAGCCAGCTCGACGGTCTTCGTTCCCGGTCCGGTCACTTCGTACTTCAGCGACGAATGCCCCGGTCGACTCGGCACGATTTCCACCGTTGCTTTCGCCCCACCATCGAGTCCGGCGACCGCCAATTCAATCACCTCATTGGTGTAGTACGCCTGTCGTTCTTGCGGGAACAGCAACTCGGCCGAGTAACTCGGTTGCGTAGAAAGAGTCAGTAACAACAGCAGCAAACAGACAACGGAGCGGAGCATGACAACGATCTCCCGAATGCGATTGAGAGCAACATGTGCAGCATTGAAACCGAGCATGAGTGGCCAATCAACGGACGACGAAACGAAGCCTCGTCGGAAACGGTGAGCCGGGCGGCGTCAGCCCCCGGACT
>CAIJTL010001082.1 GCA_903823545.1 uncultured Planctomycetaceae bacterium | reverse complement strand
GTAATCGTCGGTTCTTTCGAACTGGCTTCGGGCACAACTGAGGGAACCGCCTCGGTTGTGCTGTCACTGCTTTGCTCGCTGCCCAAAATCGAGAGGAGCAGGAACAATGCCACGATGAAGCCTGCCAGCATATAGAGCTGACTGCGCTCCATCCCCATGGAGGACAGAAAGCCTCGTTTTCGATCAACAGTGTTTGTGGGAATAAACATCTCGCCCGTCTCCGCCCGACAGTCATTGGCCCTGATGTGCCGGCATAACCAATTCAACCAATAAAGCCGGTTTTTGGTATGGAGCGCTTTGCCTGATTTCGCGGATCGTCGATGTTTTCCACTCCACAATTGCGATCTGAATTGTTTTGTCGTTCAAATCGATTGCTCTGGATGTGCGGGCGTAGTTGATTACCGCGTCGCGGGGATCAATTGAGGCGGAGCGAGTTCTGTGAGGACTCGGCGGAGAAAGTGCAGCGGGGATTGCGCGAGTTGCTCGCAGGTGACGATGACCGACGTCAGCACGGATTGTGCTTGGGCTCCGGTCCAGGTGCGGTTGCCGCCCCACACTTTCCGATTCACTACGGCGGGCCGAATGGCTTGCTCGGCTCGGTAGTTGGTCGCGTCGATATCATTGGCTTTTAAGAACGTGAACCACTCGCCCGAGTGTCGCAGCAAGTGGCGGGCGAAACAGGCTTGATCGGTGTTGCTGCGTGTGATCGTCGCCAGACTTTCCAGCCGCGTTTCGAACAACGCCGCACATTCCACGAGTTCTTCGCGCGTGGCACCGCCGTGGATGAACTCGTCGCGTAACGCGAGTGCATCTTGAAATAGAGTAATAATCTGGCTTGGAAAGACTACACCGTAGCCGCGAGCGGACTCGCGCAATTCACGGGCTCGACGCAAGATGTGAGCCACACATTGTTGATGAGTCGCGTCGGTGAAACGGTCGTAAGCCGACCAGCCATCGTGGATCAGGTGCCCGTCGTAACTCGCTCCCAGGACTCCCGCCGCGACCTCGAAGCCGCGGCCCCGAGCCACCTCGAAGAGTGTCGCTCGCTGGCCCACGAACACATGCAACCAGGCGTTGCGACCGCCGACTCGCCAACCAGTTTCGTCGGGAGTGACTCGCGGTGAACCTCGAACAGACTGCCGAATCTCGGCGTGCTGAGGCTTACATCTCGTCGCCGTGCGAAGCATCGAGCGAACTGACGTGCTACGATTGATGTTGATACCACAAATATACTGAAATAGCTGGGCCACCTTGCCATGCGCCAACCCCAAGGACTTATTGAGCCAGGCCATCGCCGCATGCGCCTGGGCTCCCAACTGCACGGCGGCGGCACCCAGAGCATCCGACGTCTGCAATTCATGCCGTCCTTGCAGCCGCTGACCACAGTCTTGGCAACAGCCAATATGCACATCGAAGCGACGCTGAATCGGCTTGGCAGGCAGTTCGATTTGATACTGCTGGGCGACGTGAGTTTCCGAGACTCGACACGACTCGCAACGCGGACAAGTCGTCGGCAGCGGAACATTGATGATCTCATCGAGTTCCTCGTCAGTGGGCACATCGCGACGAACCTGCTGGCCGTAGTCGTCACCGGACTTGCGTCCGGGAGTCTTGGGCTGCGAGGCGGGCGGCCCTTTTCGAAACGGTGCCGCTTGGCGTTTCCCGGCCCGCCTTGTTTCTTCGAGAGCCGCCGTCAAAGCCACCACCTGCGCCTCCAACGCGGCAATGCGTTTGAGGGCGCTTTCACAACCAGGACATCCTGCTGACGGAGATTGATCTTCCATGATCAACGCACCCTAACCCCTCGCCCCCAATCGCGCCAGACCAAACGCGGTAATCAACTACGCTACTTGTTGGCCAGCTTCCAGAGATGCTGGTCGCTGCGCACATAGATCGCGTTGTGAGCAACGGCGGGCGTGCTGAGAATCGTTTCTTTGATGTCGTTCTCGCTGACAACTTTGCCTTCGGTGCCGCTGACATCAACCACTTGACCAAGTCCAGCTTCGTTGAAGAGTACCAGCAAGTTGCCGGCTCCAACGGGCGTGGCAGTGAAAGGACCTTTGAGTCTCAGGCGCCACGTGACGTTACCGTTTCCAAGTTCGGCACAGTTCAAAACGCCTGCGTTGTTGAG
>CAIJTL010001081.1 GCA_903823545.1 uncultured Planctomycetaceae bacterium | reverse complement strand
GATCTATCACGTCACACATTCTCTTTTTACTCAGCGTTTCACACTGTGGTGCAGTCTGGTCAGTCGATAGCTGGATGCGTCGCCGCCGACTGGGGCTTGCGAAACCACGGACACTCGCGGATTACCCAAAGTTCGCCGCTTGGCCGAGACGCCTCGTTCAAATTCTGATTGGCGTGGTTTACTTCGGAGCGTCACTGACAAAGATGCACACCCCGGCCTATTTCAGCGGCGATCAACTGCTGCACTGGATGATGACCAACGTGAACAACGCGAATCCGATTGGTGAGTGGTTAACCTTGTTCCCACAAAGCTTGGTTCTCTTCGCCTATGTTGGCATCATTTGGGAAGTGTTGTTTCTGTTTCTCTCATGGAGCGGCTGGGGACGCGTTTGCATGCTGGGACTCGGCGTGCTGTTTCACGTCATGACCACTTTGACTCTCGGTCTGTACCTCTTCCCGATTACGTGCATCTCAATCTATTTCAGTTTCATGGATTCCAACGACGTCGTGAAACTCGCTGCTCGTTGGCGAAGTTTTAAGAGAAGTCAACTGGCAACGTGGCAACCTTGGATCGCTACCGTAGCGGCGGGACCGCATGCAGCGCTATCCCGCTTAGACAGCCTGCTGCCCAGCGGGAAACACTTGAGTCCCGCGATGTCGGTTGGCGTTTTTTGTTTGATCGCGATGGGCGTTACGGTGGGAGCGGTCGAAATTGAATTCCGCTTGGACCCGTACGGGATGCGACGCAATGAAGGACAGTATGCTCTCAAAGAGCTTGATCCAGAACGAGTAAAGCAGATGTTTTCGGGCGATCAGAAAATCCGCGAGTACGACAAGTATCTGGCTTTCGATCTCGGCACTGACATGTTCGGCGGCATGGTGACCGCGCAAAAAGAATCATTCCGCCACGGCGAAACGATCATTGCCCAATGCACATTGAGTCCCCCGCACGAAGACATGTGGGTCGAATGCAACCTTCATGACGCGAACAACGTTCTCTTAGATCGAGTTGGCCAAGTCGTTGTCCGTTCGCAACTGCGTGGCAACTTCGTTTATCGTGCTTGTGAGGCGCTCAGTCCCGGTGACTACTTTCTTGTGTTGCGAACTGGCGGCCAGGAGATTACTCGCCGAAAGATTCAAATCGTCGAAGGTGCCTGCCGGGCGATGGCCAATTAAAACGACTGACTTAATCAGCTCCGAGAACTAACAATGTGGTTCACAGAAACGGCTTGGCCGCCGATCATCATGCTGGGTGTGGTCGGCGTGCTTTTGTTTCTCGGTTGGATTTCACAACGGCGTTTGGGGTATCTCGTCGGCGTTTTTGTTTGCTTGGGACTCTGTGGTGTCGTCTGGTTTGTTGAGCAGCAAATCATGACCGAACGAGAGATTGTTGAAACAAGGCTGTACGACTTCGCAACCAGTGTTCAACGAGAATCGCTGCAACGTGGAGTCGCCAACTTAATCCTCGGTGGTCCCGAGCCAGAGACGTTCAAATTCATCTCGGCTACTGCAAACGACGTTCGCGAATTCGCTCGCCAAGCATTGGACATGGTCGATATCCAAGAAGATGTTCGAATCTCTGACGTCCGAACGACTTTGACGAACAATCAATCACGTGCAACCACACAATTTCGTGCCACCGCGACAGTCAGTGTCACAGCCTATGGAAACGTTGGTCGACAACCGACTCGTTGGGAACTCACTTGGCAGCGTGAGAACGGAATCTGGAAAGTAACCCGAGTCACACGCCTCAATTTCATGAGCGGAGAACCGCTGATAAATCCGTTTACGTCAAGGGAATAAAGTTGGCGCGTATCCACACTATGACTAGGCGCTGGCCTGATAGTCGCATGTTGCTCGGAACCTTAGCGGCAGTGGCTCCAACAGATCCCGCTCTCCACCGTGAACTGATAGGTTTTCCTGATGACCTCCCGAACTTGATCGCATTGAAGCCCCGGGCTGGAAACTCACGTCCTGCAGGACTGAAGAAAAGTTACTTCGCTTTTCGCCAATTAGGGCGGCTCCCGAAGTCTTACTGAGCGTCTGGACTCTTGCTGTTGCACCGCTTGAATTCAACTCAAGAGCTACAGAATGATCCGCTCGATTTCATCAAGGCTTATCTCATCGGAGCGGCGGTCGTAGAGGCTGGTGATGTGAGCGGATTCGTGGTTCGCAATTCGTCGCGAGTGCTCGGCGATGCTCGATTCGCCATTTTCCCAACTGACCGAGTGCGGTGTCGTGCTCGTCGTAAGCTTGTTGATGCTCTTTGAGCATTGCTGAGTGCTCTTCTTTGGCCCCGACAGCCTTTGCGGGCGCGGCGGACTTGGTCTCCGTCGGGGCTTGCTGGCCACTCGCGACCAACGCACACATTCCCAACAACAGCGTTCCAAACAGCACATTTCGAGCCGTCATGGTCAGGCTCCTTTGGACTTAGCGAACAGATCATGCCGACCGAGCCGTCGTTAAAGCTCAAACTGCCGACTTCACTCCATTCAGATCCGACCACGAACTGACACGATGATGCCAATCTGATCATTTCTTCACAAGCTGGCGGGAAGTGATGAGCGGTCATTGATTGAACCGCGATTACTTCGTTTGCATTGTTCTCGCAAGTCGTTCGTTGATGCTCGCAGCCGCCTGTTTGTTGCCACGCGCGGTGTGGTGGGCGGCTTCGTTTTGGAGAGAAGTCAGAAACAATTCAAGCTGGTCAGCGGACTCGAACTGCTGCTGAGCTGAGTGCAGGTGTTTCAGGCCGCGAGGTTCGTCGCCGGTCATCAAATACGCGAGGCCGAGATCGGCTTCGGCTTCGGAGCGGCCGGGCCAGTCGGTGATCGGTTCGGTTTCGAGAGCTTTGCGGAGCAGGTTCAAACCGACCGTGGCTTGATTGGCTTGCAGCTTCATCGTGCCGAGCAGTGCCAGCGCAGGACGGGAGATGCTTGGCGATTCGTGTTGTGACAACTTAGCCAAGATCGCCATTGCGGCGGCGGGTTGGCCGAGACGCAGGAATGTTTTCGCTTCGGCGAGTTGCAGGCGATCGCGATCGGCAGGCGAAGTCACGAACGACTCCGCTTTCTTAAAGGCAACCAGCGCGGCTTGCGGTTCGTCGCGGTCGAGGCGTGCCAAGCCGATGCAGGTCCAGAGCAACGCTGTGGGATCGGACTTGTCGGACGAACGAACCAACTCACTCAACGGGGTTCGCGACAGCGATTCCGCGCAGGCAGGGTGCAAGTCGGCGGGCCAGTTCGATCCATTGGGCCTGATGTAGGCGGCTCGTTCCCAGAAGGCGGGGTCGTGGATCGGCGGATAGCGTTTCAACAGGCTCGCCGCTTGCGAGACGGAGAATTGCCAAGAGGAGACGGCGAGCTTCGCGTCACCCGCACGGCGAGCGGCTTCGCTCCAGAGCAAGCTGCTGGCGGCAGCTTCAAAGGGTTGCGAGTCCGTTGCCAAGCGTGTGGCTTGTTGAAACGCTTTCGCGGCGTCAGTCGGACGCTCTTCCAGCAACGCCACGATGCCGGTGAGATGCCACGCATCGACTTGCGACGGCGTCGGGGCGTCCTTCGGCAGAGTGTTCGGCAAGACGACTCGGCGTTCTGGCAAGCCGCCGTCCGCCAGTGCGGCGACGAGTTCTCGCCGAGCCTTGATCGCCACCTCGTATTTTTTCGGCGCGTTCACCTTTACCGCGAGCGCGGCCACCCAGCCGTTGTTCGATGGTGAGTTCGACCACAACGCATCGAACTCGGTGGCGATGGCATCGAGCGTTTTGTCGGGAGCGGCCGACGACAAACTGTCGCGTAGAGTTTGCAGCGCGATATCGGGATAGCGGCGGACCAACTGAGTCAGGCTGCGACGTTGATTGGCTTGCAGCGCATCCGACGCTTGCTGACGAAACTGATCGGGCGTCAACGCCAATTGATCCTCTTGGCCCAGCATGAGTGCGTGGCCATCCAGTTTGACCGTCTTTACGCCGGTCATGGCCGCGCCAGCTTTGACGGCTGCTGGGCGATCCTGATTGGTCTTCGCGTCCGCCGAAGCCGATGTCCTTTTGAATCCTGAGAACAAGCCTTTGGTTTTGTCGGCCGTGAGTCGCAACGTCCCTTTTGTCGGGGACGTTCCTGGAGATTTCGGATCAGCTGCTCGGCCAACGGCAACGCTCAGCAAGACGAGAATCAGAGCAAGACGGAAGGGGCGTGGCATGATGAATTCCGAGGCCAAAGCGAAATCAAGTCAGTGAAGAGGGCGGTTCGTCGCGTGGAGCGTTGACAGTGACGCTGGTTAGTACCGTTTTGGCTGGACGCTGTGAAATCGAAAGATGCTGTCGTGGTAATCGACTGGTGGATTCGGTCGAACAACCTCGTGTGGGTAGAATGTGTTCATCGTCCCCTGCGCGTCTGGTGCGTTTGGATGCAGGCTCAATTCAGGGAGCAGTTGTTGGCTGAGTGCGGCGGACTCGGCGGGCGTGTTAAAGACGTAGGGGCGGATCATTGTAAAGACCGGGGACATGGGTGGCGCGCGTTCGGGGACATGGG
>CAIJTL010001080.1 GCA_903823545.1 uncultured Planctomycetaceae bacterium | reverse complement strand
CCCAAAGATCACCAACAAAAAGCGACGGACGTTTGCGGGCATGCTCTCCGCCATGGATGACGCGATCGGCAACGTGCTGGCGAAACTTCGTGAACACAAGCTTGAAGAGAACACGCTCATCATTTTCTTCAGCGACAACGGAGGACCGACGGCGGTCAACACAGCCTCGAACGGGCCACTGAATGGTTTCAAAGCGTCGGTGTGGGAAGGTGGCGTGCGCGTCCCGTTCTTGATGCAGTGGAAAGGGAAATTCCCCGCAAGCAAAGTCGATGATCGACCGGTGATTCAGCTCGACGTGCAACCGACCGTGCTCGCCGCAGCCGGTGTCGAAGCGAAGTCCGACATGAAGTTCGACGGCGTCAACTTGCTACCGTATCTCGTTGGCGAAAAGAAGGACGCACCGCACGACGCACTCTTCTGGCGCTTCGGCGCACAGCGTGCCGTCCGCAAGGGGGACTGGAAGCTGACATCAATTCGCGGTTCCGCACAACTTTTCAATCTCGCCAAGGACATTGGCGAACAACACGATCTCGCCGAGAAAGAGGCGGACAAACTTAAAGAACTCGAGGCTGCCTACACGGAATGGAACATGGGCAACATCGAACCCGCGTGGGGCAATGCCAATCGAGGCGGTAACAAACCGAACGCCAATCCGCCGAAGAAGAAAAAGAAATGATGTGCTGGCGGTCCGGAACGTGTGTTGGTTGATCTGCGGCAGGTGAGGCTGGGCTACTTAGCTGGAACTTGCTCATCGGCCGGAGGCTTCTTCATGAGCTGGTCTAGCAGCGGCATCGCGAGTTCGCGGTAGACGCGCTCCAGCAGCGGATTGCTTTTGATCAACTGCATCATGCGGTGCAGTTTCTTTCCTTCTTCCGGTGTGAGTGGGATTTTCGAGGTCAGCCCTTTTGCGTCGATCAGGACCGCCGAGTAACGGTCGTGGCCGTCATCGGTCGACTCTTTGAACACGTCGTGCAATTGAGCTGACTCGGGGTCGAAGCGTTCGTTTTCATCGGCGTTGGAGGCGGGATGGGTTGCTCGTTCGGGAAGCTGGAAGACTTGTCGAAGTTTGTCAGACATTTCGGTGACCGACTTGTCCGATGAGAGTTGGCTGAGACGTTTCGAGGCCGTTTGCAGTTTGTTGAATTGCTGTTCGGGATCGAGTTCGTCAGCGCGTTTGGTTTCTGTCGCGAGTTGTTTCCGAGCAAGTTGATTGAGTGAGTTGTCAGAAACGGGCGATTCAAGCTCGTCGAGCGAGGCACGATTTAACTCCGCTCCCTCTTCGAGAGGTGCAACGATCACCGAGGTTCCATCTGCCACCGGATGCTCGGTCTTCAAGGCGTTTTGAGGAACTCGTGAGTCGAGCGTCGCAAGTACTGATCTCTGGAAGCGCCGAGTGTTCCAGACGGATGCTAACAGCAACACGCCAACGACGATCGAGTGAAGTAGGCTCGACGCAAAAAGGGCGAGCGAAAATGTGCGGCGTGCGAGCACGAGAAAACTCCGGCGATCAGACAATCAACGCCAGGATAACCTATCGCCGATTGGGGAATCAGCAATGACAAAAGCCCGGCCTCCGT
>CAIJTL010001079.1 GCA_903823545.1 uncultured Planctomycetaceae bacterium | reverse complement strand
GGAGTTGGTGTCGAAGTAAGTCAGGCCGACGCGATACGAATTGATCTCGTTGGCGAAACGGACGTTGGCTTTGGTGAAGTTGCCGCTGGGGGCGTTGAGGCTGCTGGAGGTGACTTCGTAGAGCGGATAGCCGATGCCGGCCGAGTCGGCAGGTAGTCGCATTAACTCCGCGAGGTGACGATCGCCGCTGATGACGACGACTCCTTTGGCTTTCGTGTCGCGAATCAGATTCAGCAGACGCTTTCGTTCAAGCGGAAAGTTGCCCCATGCTTCTGAACCGTGTTCGTCAGGAAGGAATTGGTAACTGCTGCAGAGGACTCGCACCTCAGCCGGTGTCTTGAGTTGTTGTTCGAGCCATTTCCATTGAGCGTCACCAAGTACAGTCACCGATGGATCTGTGTTGGGGGCGTACTTGCCTCGATAACCGTCTCCCGGTTCGCCCGGTTTGAAGCCGGTCTTCAGTGGGCCGCGAAAGTATCGAGCATCCAGCAGAATGATTTGGACTCGTTTGCCGGGCGGGCCAAAGACTTCTGCGTGATAAACCCCTTCTTGCTTGCGGCGAGGGCTGTCTTTCGGAACGTCGAAGAAGTCTTGGAACAACTGCTGTGATTCGCGTTTCTTTGGGAATTCGGCCCCTGCGTCGTTGGCTCCGTAGTCGTGATCGTCCCATGTAGCGAGCACCGGACAGGTCTGCTTGAGTTTCTGATAACCGGGTTGAGCTCCGAGCAAATCCCACTTGTGCTTGAGGACCGCCATGTCTTCAGTGTCGCCGTATATGTTGTCGCCAATAAACAGAAAGAGCTGCGGTTTCATCGCCACCACGCTCTCCCAAATCGGCTGCGGCTGATCTTGCTTCGCGCACGAACCAAACGCGATTCGGCTCAATGGTTCTTGAGCTTGACTCGTCAGCCCAAGGAGAGAAAGAAGTCCAATGACACAACAGAATCGCAGCATGGTTGGCTCCAAATGGAAGGACGATGGAATTGTCTCACTATGACGGATCGCTGACAGAGGGCAACACACGCGGGATACGCGGATTGATCACGGCTAAGTGATAGCGGCTTCGCGGTTCTCTTTTGCTCTTCGTGTTCCGTAATCGCATTGAGCTTTCCCGCCTCTGATCGACTCGCAAACGCACGGCTGAAAGCGATATTGTCATTTGTGTGAGCCGCCAACATTCGCGGTCGCTTACGACACCAAATCCGCAAGAGGGAGTTTTGCGATGCGCCAATTGACCCGCTGTTTCTGGTCACTCGTCATCACCGTCACTTTTTCGACGTCAACGATCGCTGAAAACTGGCCGGGTTGGCGCGGGCCGCGCGGGGACGGCACATGCACGGAGAAGGGGCTGCCAACCACTTGGAGCACGACTGAAAACGTGGCCTGGAAGATTGCGCTGCCGGAGCGTGGGAACTCAACGCCGGTGGTTTGGGGTGATCGAGTCTTTGTGACTCAAGCGATTGAAAAAGAAGGACGTCGCACATTGATGTGCTTCGATCGCAAAGAGGGAAAGTTGCTGTGGCAGAAGGGGACCGAGTGGAAAGAGAAAGAGCTGACTCACGGTACGAACCCGTACTGCGCGTCATCAGCCGTGACGGACGGCGAGCAGGTTGTGGCTTGGTTCGGTTCGGCGGGCATCTTTTGTTACGACAACGATGGCAACGAACTTTGGAAACGTGACCTCGGCATTCAGAAACACATTTGGGGCTACGGTGCCTCGCCGGTGCTACATGGCGATTTGTGTTATCTCAACTTCGGTCCCGGCGAGCGGTCATTCTTGATCGCACTCGACAAGAAAACGGGCGAGACCATTTGGAATCACGACGAACCCTATAACAAAGAGGGGACCGACGAAGCGAAGTCGGGGAACCCGGATTACACCGGTTCGTGGAGCTCGCCGCTCTTCCGCGAGGTCCATGGCCGCAACGAATTGCTCATCAGCTTCCCGTTTCGCGTCTGTGGCATGGACCCCGCGACCGGCAAAGAATTTTGGACCTGCACCGGGACCAACGCGTTAGCTTACACGTCACCTCTTTTTGCGGACGGCATCGTCGTCGGCATGGGTGGTTACAACGGCATGTCGATCGCGCTCAAAGCGGGTGGCAGCGGTGATGTCACGAAAGAGCAACGGATTTGGAGGCATCCAAAAACAAAGCAGCGGATCGGATCGGGCGTGATTCACAACGGTCACATCTACATTCACAACGATCCCGGCATCGCAGAGTGCTTTGAGCTGGCAACTGGCAAACTGATCTGGGAAGAACGACTCAAAGGTGGTGTTAATTGGTCTTCAGTGATGCTCGCAGACAATCTCTGCTATACGATCACTCAAGAAGGCGCATGCAACGTCTTCAAAGCGAGCCCTAAGTTTGAACTCGTCGCCACAAACTTACTGGGTGAACAATCCAATTCGTCAATCGTTCCCAGCGACGGACAGCTCTTCATCCGCACGCACCAGCATCTGTGGTGTATCGGTTCGCGGAAGTAATCACCGGTTCGAAGTGACCTTCAATGATCTGGAGCAACTTGGAATATGCGATTCATCGTTTGTCCGGCGTGCGAGAAGAAGTTGAAGGTCCCCGACAACTTTACGAAGACGACGGTCAATTGCCCTGCATGTGGTGAACCGTTGAAGCTGACAACGCCGAGTGCCGCTCCAGCAAAACGGCGTAAGGTCGTTGAAGACGATGAACTGTTTGACGATGAGTATCAAGTCGACGATCACGACGATGAGACGTTCGACATTGAAGATCGCCCGCGCCGCTCGAGAAAGAACCCCGCACCACGTCGGAAATCGGAGCCTTCGTTTCCGATCGGTTTCGCCGTAGGAATCGGCGGGGCGGTGATGTTTGTCGCGGCCATTGTGATCGTGATGTTCAATCGCGGTGGCAACGCACCCAACGTTGCCGCACCTGACCCGGTCGCACCACAACAACAGCAATTGGCAAACGGAGCAAACCCACAAGTTCCACCCACTCTGCCCAACCCAAACGTAATGCCAGCAAGTGTCGCACCCGACGCGAATGAGGTCGCCTCAAATTCGAATGTTCCCGCGACCACAGTACCTCCAACATCGGTTCCGGCCACTCCCGCTGTTCCTTCACAACCTCAACCTGCGAACCCGATACCCGCGCAGCCTACTCAGACTCAACCGGCCCCGGCTCCATCGGCACCCAATCAACCTGCCGCACCAGTGGTGGCTGCCAATGTGGGCAATGCTCTGCGTTACAAGTGGGAGCCAAATCGCGAGTATCCGTACAAATTCACGATCGAAGCCAATCTTGGCGATGTCGTTGAACGGACCACCGGCGTTTGCATTTATCGAGTGTCAAACAAGCCTGCGGGACCGACGATTGAGTTTCGTCAAAAAGGAACTGGCACCGCATTCGTCGTTTCCGCCGACGGATATCTCGTGACTTGCGCGCACGTCGTTGAGGGGGCCAAGTCTCTCGAAGTTCACCTAGGCAACCAAAAGTATCCGGCTCTAGTCATCGCGAGTGACGCGGCTCACGATGTGGCTGTCATCAAGATCAATGCACAGAACTTGTCGCCGATCGCGCTGTCGGATTCCAACTCCGTACAGTTGGGGCAATCGGTTCGAGCGTTTGGATTCCCGTTGTCCGACGTACTCGGAAACAATTTGAAAGTGACTTCTGGCTCTGTCTCTGGTCTGAATCAAGAAGCGGGGAGTCGCATCTTTCAAGTCGATGCGGCCATCAACCCGGGCAACAGCGGCGGTCCACTCGTCAACGAATTCGGTGACGTGATCGGCGTGGCGAGCGCCAAGCTGACTGGTGATGTGGTCTCGACGGTTGGATTCGGACGACCGATCAACGATGTCAAAGTGTTGTTGGAACGGGCGGGCGCTCGCTTCGCACCAGGAACTGCTCTGCAAAAACTGGAAGGCCCGGCACTCGCTCAAAAAGTGAGTCCCGCCGTGGCGCTAGTTCATGTCACGGCCGGCGCGAGTGCCAATCGAACAACGCTCGCTTACGAAGCCTCGTTCTCAACGACTCAACGACCAGTGGCCGGTCGCTTCTTCCGAATGTCGTTCCCAACCAGCGGTCGAGGAACGGGACTCATCACGATTGATGAATTCGGCGAGGTCGTCAGCATGACCGGCGAAGAACAGTTGCCGATGCTGATGGGACCGGCTGGACTTGTTGCGATCGCTCCTTTGAACGCTGGCGGACAAGCAACGTGGGGTCGCAAGTCTCAGACGAGTATTACTCGCATTGAGCAAGACCCGAATGATCCGTTGGCACGCCTGCGTGGTCGCGGCATCCGGCGTCCGTTTGGGCCACCGATCGGTAACGCTTCCAAAGAGACTGTTTACCCCGCAGAAGAGACGACGACCTTTGTCATGGGCCAGCCAATCGCCGACGTCGTGCCGATCAAGAAAACCTATGAGATCAAAACGCTCGACAACGCGGCTGCACCGTATCTCCATTTGAAAGGAGAAGGGACTTGGAAGTTCAACGCGAAACAGAGTGTCCCCTTCTCAACGGAACTGAAGCTTGAACTCGCACGCAACATCGACAACGCCACGATCCGCGTCCCGTTTGAGATGCAGTTCATCTACACCGATCCCCAAATCATCGCTGAGGAGCGGAAAGCGAGCGAAGCGCAAATGGCCTCGGTTCGCAATCAACAAACACAGAAAGCCGCCGAAGAACTCGACAAGCTGGCCAAGCCACGCAAAGCAAAACTCGTTCGCCGATTTGCTCCGATCACGACACCCATCGTTCAAGCGGTGCAACTGACGCCGGATGGAAAACGGGCGCTCGTTTCAACAACTGAAGGGCCGGTACTGGTCTTCGACGCAACACAGGAAGAGCCGATCGGCAAGCTCGAAGGACTGAAGCAGAACACTCAATTTCTCAATATCTCTGCTGATGGCAAGCTGGCTGGTGGAAGCACATTGACGGAAGCGTGCGTCTGGAATTTGGAGACGCAGAAAATCGTCTTACAACCGAAGATCGATCGCTTTGCACCGAGCTGCATGGCCTTCTCTGGAGACAATCGCCGAGCCTATTTCGGCTTTCTCTTCATTCGCTTCCAAGGTTGGGATTTGACTTCGGGTGAGCTGTTGAAGGAATGGCAACCTCAGCGTGGGAACACAAAAGCGGTCATGCTGTCCGATGACGACAAGACGTTGATTGCCACAGACAGCCAAGAATTGTTCCACTACGAAGCCAGTACCGGCAAGCTGATGAAGACTGAACCGTTAGCACCCGGCGGAGGTGGTTATTACTACGCTCGCTTGACTGCCGAAAGTCGCCGAGGTGTTTTCGTGAAAGCGCATTCCAGCCTCGACGTGATCTCATTGAACGAACCGACCAAGCCAACGAACATCGCCGTTCGACCAGCACCCAGCGGCAACAGTTTCGCGATGTCAGAGAACGGCAAACGAGTCGCAGTCGCCGATCAAACAAATAAGCAGGTCGTCGTTTGGGATACCGAGAAGAACCAAATCATCGACCAATGGCCGATCGACACGATCGCCGCGCAAACCGTCGCTCTGTCAGCCGACGGAAAGTTTCTGCTGACGTGTGGCTATCACAAGGTTTTACAACTTTGGGAAATGACGGAGTGAGTTAGTTCGTTACGCAAACTCAACGTCGTAGCAAGCGGGGAGCTTGTTTCTACGGCGAAGTTGGTGGCGACGGCGTCGCGAACAGTCGGCTGCCGATGCGAACCAGAGTTGCCCCCTCTTCAATGGCAACGATGAAGTCGCCGCTCATGCCCATCGAGAGTTCGGTCAGCTTCACATGCGGCAGCGATTGGGCGGTAAGTTCGTCTTTGAGTAGTCGCAATTGCCGAAAGACTGGCCGAGCGGTTTCGGGGTCATCTGCCAATGGAGCCATCGTCATCAGGCCGACGATCTCGATGTTCGGCACACTTTGGAAGACGTTCCACTGGGATCGTAGCTCTTCCATCGAAATGCCATCCTTCGACGCCTCGCCAGAGACATTAACCTCCAAGAGCACTCGCGGCCGCAAAGACATTTCAGCAGCAACCGAAGAGATCCGCTCCAACAGTCGTAAGCTGTCCACGGAGTGAATCAACGCAGCATGAGACAGAACGGGCTTCACCTTGTTTCGCTGCAAGTGACCAATGAAATGCCATTGAACTCCTGCGGGAAGCTGGCCGGCTCGCTCAGTGAGTTGTTGTGGACGACTTTCACCCAAGTCGACGGTGCCGAGTTCAACTAATCGCCTCACATCAGCCAGCTCGGCATATTTCGTGACCGCCACTAGCTTGACCGAATCTGGCGAGCGACCAGCACGTCGGCAGGCATCGGCGATTTCGGTGTGAACTCGATTCAGATTCTCGACGAGGTGATCCATCATGCTGGGCATTCTGAACCGTCTGGTCGGCCACGACAACGTATTGACCCGTTTGCGATTACGCAGATAGAGTCCGCCGCGATAACGGGCCGGAGGCTCGTTCTTTTCGACACCGACGCGCCCGCCATGCAGCGGTCGCGTCCTTTCGCAGGATTGCGATCGATGCGACGAGTCATTGGTTTGATCGGATTTTTGTCGTTGTTGTTCGCGAGCCAGTGGCAGGTATCGTCCGCTCACGCGTTTCAGCAGGTGACATTTGGCTTTGACAACGTCGCCACTCCGTTTACGACGGGCGACGAGCGAACGAGTCAAACGAATTTGTGGGTTCTGGAAGCACAATTCAAATCGCTTCGGATGCGGTTAGTCGAACTACCGGACCCCAAATCCGGCGAATTGAAGAAAGAGCCGGTCGTTTACTTCGTGTTTCGAGTGATCAATCGAGGACTCGGTGAAACGAAGGACGAATCAGACACAGACCCGACCAATAAATTTGATGAGGAAGTAGCCGCTCCACAATTCGTTCCCGAGATGACACTCGTCACGAGTGACAATGATCAGCAAAAGATTTACCCCGATGTCATTATTCCGGCGGCTCAAAAGATCATCACAGAACGTGAAAAGAGCAAATTGCCACCCGGGGTGACTCTGAAAAATCTTGTTGCCATGAGTGGAAGCATTCCAGAAGTCACGCCGCCGGAAGCGAATGCAAAGCAGGTTAAGGCGATGTATGGCGTCGCCTTGTGGCGCGGTGTTGATCCCGAAGCGGATTACTTCACGATCATGATGTCCGGCTTCTCAAACGGATACAAACTGGTGCGTGGTCCTGTCGATTACCAAACGCTGGTCGATCGAGTTAAAGAAGGAAAATTGAATTTCTCCGACCAGATTTGGGATGGCAAAACGATTTGGAAGGCCGCTTCAGAAACCTACAACCTCTTCAACGAACGTAAACCCGCTCCCGCTGACACGGCCTCGAAAATCTGGTTCTACACCACGACGCACGACCGAGTGACTAAAGACGAAGAGAAGCCGATCGTTTGGCGGAAGACTCTGATTCAGCGGTTCTGGCGTCCTGGCGACGGTATCGATCCGCAAGAAGTCGAATTTAAGCTCCTGGGAGAACCAGAGTGGATTTACCAGCCGGACGATGTCCAAATCCCAGTCGCCGCACCTCCGAATCAGAAAGTTGCGCCGAAAAAACCACTCGCAGCAAAGCCCGCTGCGGCTGAAAACGCGAAACCAGCCGACGATGCTCAGAAGGCAGAATAGTCGTAAAACATGGGCTTTCGTCGGTGTTTCAGCCCAACTCGTTGACACAACGGCTTGGTTTGTTGATTGACGGTCGGGACGCCACTACACTGCCGCACTTTCCAAAATCGGCCTCCAGCCAGAGGCGATGTCTCCGGCTTGCGATAATTCAGTAAATCAAAGGGTAAGGCAACATGGCTCATAAGAAGGGACAGGGTTCCAGCCGCAACGGTCGCGATTCCAATTCGCAGCGTCTGGGTGTCAAGAAGTTTGGCGGCCAAGCGGTCATCGCGGGCAATATCATTATTCGCCAATGCGGAACCAAGTGGCATCCCGGGAAAAACGTCGGCATGGGCCGTGACTACACGCTTTTCTCTTTAGTTGCCGGTCAAGTTTACTTCGATCGTGATGGTCGTCGAGTCAACGTCCGCATCGAAGTTCCAGCCGAAGCAGTTGCAGCGAACTAGTTCGCTGTCCAACTTCTTACAGTGCATCTCGCGAGGTCGGAAGTTTTTTCAGTTCGTTTGCATCACGGTTTTGTATGCGAGCGGACTGAAAAACCTTCCGACCTTTTGCTTTTTACTGCGCTATGGATGTGAGCTTTTCCATCCACTGTTGGACCTGAATTGCATCGGCGAAAGTCGCTCCGACGGGGACTGCCAATTCTCCCCGAACGACCTTGCAGAAGTGGCGTAGCTCTTCAGCCATCATGCCAGTTGCTCCCGATGAGCCTGCTCGTATTTCTAGAGCCATTGGCCAAGATGCTTTCGCGTCCCAGACTTCGATAGGGCGTGGATTCGGGCTAATTCGCGAACACCAGCCGTCGCCAAAAACTTCCATCCGATCAAAGCCGCGTGGAGGCATTCCATCGGGTGTCAGATAAGAAGCGGCAAACGAAGCAATGATGCCGCTTGGCCATTTCAACTGCGCGAGGGCCAAATCGATCTCGCCGCTTTTTGTGCGGTGGTACTGCGCGCTGAACGATGTCGGTTCTTCGCGATCGACAAGAACTTGAGCTGCATAGAGGTCATGAACCATCGTTGCGTGAAGCGGGTTCTCACCCGGAAATTGTTTGACGATCGTCGCCGGACGATGCCGGACGCAGTCGATGAATGAGATTGATCCGCGACATCGAACCTCATCGCGCAACTGCAGAAATTCGCTATTGAAAAGGACGATGTGTCCTAGCATGAGATTGCTAGAGTCCGCTTTTACCAAGGACGCAAGGCTGCGAGCTTCATCCAAGTTTTCAGAGACGGGTTTCTCCAGTAATACCGTCTTGCCAGCGGCTAATAGCTTCTTCGTTACTTCCACATGCGAAGCGGTCGTACAGGCTACAACCCAGGCTTCGGCTCTTGACTCTTCGATTGCCTGATCAAGATTCGTCCAGCCAGGGACATGCGGAAGTTCTGCGGCAATCGCTCGCAAGCTTTCTTCACGCTTCGCAACGAGTCCGACTAAGTTCGCCTCCGCTAAGCCAGCGACAGTCAAAGAGTGCAGGCGACCGAATCGCCCCAATCCAATCACTCCGATTTTCACGGGCTCAAAACTTGATTTCACGTCAAATGCTTTCTGCGTATGTGCGGCCAATTGAGTAATTGCATCGTCAGACAATTCCGCAGGGTCATTGCAAACGACTGAGCCTAAGAAATCCAATGGGCTGTTTCGTGTGGCCATCGGTTGCGAGGTCCGCCAGTGCCTCGCCAAGGACTGAGGTGAACTTAAAACCGTGACCAGAGAATCCGCATCCAATGACGACATTCGGGTGTTGAGGATGTCGATCAACCACGAAATGCCGATCCGGTGTTACCGTATAAAGGCATACGGCCTGCCGAGAAGCTTGCGGATTCAGTTTCGGAAGACATGACTGTACGAACTGAGCGATCGGCTGCGAGTCTTCTTTGCGACATTCGCGATCTACGAATAATGGATCTGACACCGTGTCTCCACCAGAATGTTCGGCAACTTTGAGTGTTGTGTTGTCGATCGAAGGAAAGCCATAGAACGACCTCGCCTCACCACCATTGTTGCCAGGCATTTCAAAATAAAACGTCGGCATGCCACTGCCGAGGTTGTATTCGGTGCTCGAGGTCTGATGCCAAAAAAGAGGTTTGCGAAGCACTTGTAATGGAAGATTCAAATCAGCCATCACACTCGCAGACCATGCACCGGCGGTGATGACTAATGACTTCGCCACGAATTCGCCGTTGATTGTCTGCACTCGCACTTCGCGATCAGATGCAGACCACGACACAACCGGGGCGTTCAATTGCAGACGTGCTCCGTGCGCGATCGCAAGGTCGAGATGCGTTTGAACGCAGGCTTCTACTTTCAGAAAGCCGGCTTCTGGCTCGAAGACCACGTCGAAGTCGTCAGGAATCCGAAAACCGGGCCAGCGATGTGAAGCCTCAGTCGCCGTTAAGTTTTCAACATTCAACGTATGTTGTTTTGCGGAAAGTCTGGCACCTGAAATGGCTTCGCTCTCCGGGAGACCGGCAAGCATCAGGCCGCATTGCCAAAAAAGTTGCTGATGAGATTCAGCTTCTAGTTCCCCCCATAGGTCATACGCTCGCAGCAGCAGTGGCACGTAGTCAGGGTGTTCAAAATAGGCTTTGCGAATAATCCGAGTTTCGCCATGCGAGCTACCTCGATCATGCGCCGCACCAAACCGGTCGACGCCCAGCACTTTTAACCCGCGTCGAGCGAGATGGTACAAGGCACTGCATCCGAACCCGCCGGTCCCTAAAACGATCACATCGAAGATGTCCGACATCCGCGTCAGTCCTGTTGAGAGCGGCTCTTGGAAACTTGAACGATCCCCCAAATCAATAGCCCTGCGCCAACAGCCGCCAAGGCCGGGCCGCTATTGGTTCCAAGCAGCGCCAAATTCCCTGACAGTCCGCCGACAATGAAAATGATTCCGAAGAGGACGTTGCCCATGATGCCTCCGTGAAGGTCCAAGAACGATCGAAACGGAAAGCGCGGCCAGAACAGCACGACGTACACACTCAGACTCTAACATTGGACGCGATTGTAGGCCGATACCCAACGTCAGCAAGCAGCAATTATCGGGCACACTCCTCGCCTAACATCGAATGTCAGCGTCGTGTTTTCTTTGCCGGAGTCAGCAAAACAAATCGGGACATTTCATTGTTGAACCGCCGCGATTGCCCTGGTGCAACGTTTTGCCGAATGAGAAGGACTTGTCTGCGTCGGCGAACAGGCGGCCCCAAACACATCATGTGACCTACGTAACAGCCACTCGTTGTCGTATAGTCTCTCCGAAAGCCACGACTTTCTGGTGGCGGAGGAGTTTGAAATGATTCACTCGAATTGCCGACTGCTCGTGCTTATTTCTGGCCTCGCCATTCCTGCGATTGCCTCTGCGGCAGATTTCAATGACGTGACCTTTGAAAAACACGTTCGTCCGATCTTGAAGGCCCATTGCTTTCACTGCCACGGAGAAGGTGAGAAGCTCGAAGGGAAGTTGGATCTGCGACTGAAACGTCTTGCGGAACAAGGGGGTGAATCGGGAAAAGGAATCGTGGCGGGTCAGCCCGATTTGAGCTTGCTTCTCAAGCGAATCGAATCCGGCGAAATGCCTCCGTCCGAGCGCAAAGTAACACCCGCCGAACGGGAGATTATTCGTCGCTGGATCGCTTCTGGCGCCAAAACTGCTCGTGCGGAACCCGATAAGCCGGACGAAAACAATTTCACGGAAGTCGAGATTTCGCACTGGTCCTTTCAGCCTTTCTTAAGACCTGCGATTGCAAAGCTTCAGAACGCGGGGCTTGCTCGAAATCCAATCGATGCATTCTTGCTAGCCGCATTGGAATCGAAGCAACTTTCATTTTCACCGGAAGCGGACCGACGTGCCTTAATCCGTCGAGCAACATTCGACTTGCACGGATTGCCACCAACTCCGGAAGAGGTGGAAGAGTTCGCCAGCGATCCGTCGCCCAATGCCTATGAAGCTCTGGTTGAGCGATTGTTGGCTTCGCCAAGATACGGAGAACGTTGGGGGCGGCACTGGCTCGATATCGCTGGGTATGCAGACTCGGAGGGTTACACCGACGAAGATCCGGTGCGGGCGTGGGCCTACAAATATCGTGATTATGTCATTCGAGCATTCAACGCCAACAAGCCATTCAACGAGTTTCTGACCGAACAACTCGCTGGCGATGAACTCGTTCCATTGCCTCATGCGAATCTCTCGCCAGAGAATCTCGACAAATTGGCTGCGACCGGATTTCTACGGATGGCTCCTGACGGGACTGCGTCGGGAGTGGATCAAAACATCGCTCGAAATGCGGTGATGTCTGAGACGATCAAGACGGTGGCGACATCGCTTCTCGGCCTCTCGCTGGGGTGTGCGCAATGTCACAATCACCGTTACGAACCGATCACGCAAGTGGATTACTATCGCTTCCGAGCGATTTTTGAACCGGCCTATGACTGGAAGAACTGGCGAGTTCCGAACGGTCGGCTGGTCACACTTTACACAGACGCCGATCGAGCCAAGGCGGCGGAGATTGAAGCTCAAGCAGTCAAGATCGACGCTGAACGTCAAAAGAAGCTGGATGAGCACATTCAACGAATCCTTGAACTGGAGCTCCTCAAGAAGCCAGAAGAACTCCGAGCACCGCTGCGAACGGCTCACAACTTAGCCGCAGACAAACGGACTCCGGAACAAGTCGCTTTGTTGAAGGATCATCCAAGCATCAACGTCAACGGTGGGACGCTTCCGCTGTATGACAACAAGGCTTTTGAAGAGGTGAATGCGTTCACAAAGCAAGCGACCGAACTTCGAGCAACCAAACCAGCCGAAGAGTTCGTGATGGTTCTCAACGAAGTCCCGAACATCATTCCGCCGACGGTTCTGTTCGCACGCGGCGAACACTTCGCACCGAAGCAACAAGTCGAACCGGGAGAGTTGTCGATCATCGCGGCCAATAAAGCTTCAGTCGCGATCCCGCTCGATGATCCCGCATTGCCGACCAGCGGTCGTCGTCTTGCGTTCGCAAAATGGCTGACATCGGGCAAACATCCTCTGCTCGCTCGCGTCTTAGTCAATCGAGTTTGGATGCAACATTTCGGTCGCGGATTGGTCGCGACTCCCGCTGATCTCGGTGTTGCTGGCGAACGCCCTTCGCATCCCGAATTGCTCGATTGGCTCGCATCGGAGTTCACCGAATCTGGCGAAGCGTGGTCGCTGAAGCACCTTCATCGAGTCATGATGCTATCGACTGCTTACCGCCAATCGTCACTGCGGAACTCATTGCAAGAGACCGTCGATCCAGACAATCGACTGCTGGGGCATTTCCCCCTGCGCCGACTTCAGGCCGAAGAAGTTCGTGATTCGGTGCTCGCGATCAGCGGCAAATTGAATGACAAATTTGGCGGCAAACCAGTTCC
>CAIJTL010001078.1 GCA_903823545.1 uncultured Planctomycetaceae bacterium | reverse complement strand
GGTCGGGGGCGATACCGGCCAAGACGGATCGCACGCGAGCCGCGTGCGCCACGACAACTCGGATTGACTCGACTCTTCAATGTGTGAGGTAGCGTCATGCGATGGTCGCGTGAACCGAATCCGGTTTCGGAATTGTTCATCCGGCTGTTGATCGTCACGGCTCTCACAGCCATCACGTTTCCGTTCTTTGCCGACTCATCCAGACCAGCCGAACAAACCACCAACCAACAGTCCTCCAACACTGCACCACAAACAGGGAGCCGAAAATGAATCACGCGACTCCCAAAGCACCCATCAACGAACAAACTCACCCGGCCAGCCCGCATCACCGTGAGCCGACAACGGGCGAAGGTAGCCGAACTCGTGAGAGTTCGGATCGCAGCCTCACGAGTCCGGCTGCGAATGCTCTGGACTGGAAGATTTGCGCCCTCGGCTCCAGTTTTGATTTGGATGAAGTCCTCGCGGCAGCGCCCGCGACTGAGATTTTGCCGGAACTCGACGCCTTAGTCCCGCCGAATCCAAACGCTAGTCCGAAACCAATTCGCCGTGTGGATCAGCCACACTCTGGCCTGACGCTGCTGGAATTGGTCGTCGTGCTGATGATCCTCGTGGCGCTCGCTGGTGTCGTTGTTCCGCTCGTGAGCGACTCAGTGGTTGATTCTCTCGACACCGGTACGCGAGCCTCACTCACCGCACTTCGAGATGTCGTTTCGACATATTGGATTGACAGCGGCTCTTCAAAAAAGTTGCCTCGGCCGGAAGCGGCTTCGATCACTGCGGGCCGAGCGGATCATCCGCAGTTAATTTTTCTTTTCGTGAACCCAACGACGCTCGACGACAACAACCCGATGACTTCGGACACCGAATTCACGTTCAACGCGGCGTATCGCGTTGGCTGGCGCGGACCCTATTTGCGGCAGGCGACGGGAAGATTCCCGAACCCGGTAGACATCGTCGAGTCATCGCCTTTACCGCTGGGCTCAAAGCCAACCTACGCTGAGGCAGGTTTCTTTCCGGCCAACCGATATGGAGAACCAGGCGACAGCGTGATCGTGGACCCGTGGGGCAACCCAATTGTCATTCAAAATCCAGGTGCAACCGCTGGAGTGCAAGATGTTCGATTGGTCTCGGCAGGACCGAACGGCGTTCTGAGCACCGACCCGACAGTCATGACAAGCTTGCTGGGCAGCACAGGAGACGACATCTATGTCGCATTCACGCTCCGATGACGGCATGTTGCCGGTCTTTGGCCGCTTCCTGTCGTATGTTCGCGACTCGAACACGGGCGCGCTGTTGCCCTTTGCTCGCAGCCTCGTCTGCCCCTGCGCGATGTGCGTCCGTCGGCGAACCGGTCAACCCGTCAACAGATCCGCCATCGAGCGACCGCTGTTGCGTCGCGCGGGTTTTACATTGGTCGAGATGTTGGTCGTGTTGCTGATCCTCGCCCTGTTGACGGTCGCGGCGGTGCAATCGCTGTCGCCGGTCGCCGATCAAGCGCGGTACGACGCGACTTCTCGGACATTGGACCAAGTTTATTTTGCAGTGAACGGGGAGAAAGGACTCCGCCAAAGCGACGGCACGCCCATCATTACGGGCTTCATCTCTGACGTTGGACGAGTTCCAAATCGCGGAGCCTCTGATGCGACAATGCTAGAAGAGCTTTGGACGGACATTTCTTTCACATTCAAATTTCGTCGTGGCCCGACAACGCCGGTGGATTGCAGTGGCATCCGATTGGCGTGCGGTTGGCGGGGGCCATACCTGCGAGTGCCGAGCACCACCGCAGGACTTGTCGATGGTTGGATGCAACCTTTCGAGTACAGCCCGACTACAGGCAATTTGGAACAGATTGTTTGGCCCTTCGTCTCGCCATACGACCAAAACGACTCGCGGCAACTCAACGACGCTTTAGTGAGTGTCACCGGGAGCGTCCTTCGTGGCGGTGCCCCCGCGAATGCTACGGTCATTCTGCTGTATCCAAGCCCGGCGGCAGGTGACGAACTCGCGACGGTGACGAAGACAACGACGACCAGCGATCCGACATTCACTTTTGAGTCGATTCCAATTGGTAATCGG
>CAIJTL010001077.1 GCA_903823545.1 uncultured Planctomycetaceae bacterium | reverse complement strand
TTCGCGATACGAGCCCGTGAAACGACTGCCGATGATGCTCTCTTGAATCCACGATTCGCCCGGCTTGAGTTTGCCGTCGGCCGCCAGGCAGGCGAGCTTCGCGCTGGTGCCGGTTCCGCAGGGAGAACGATCGAAAGCGCCGCCGGGGCAATACACAAAGTTGCGACTGTTCCCGTCTGCTGACTGCGCCGGGCCGAAGAACTCGACATGGTCGATCTCCGCGCCGTCAGCTCCGGTGATCTGCTGATGTCTCAAAGCCATCCGCACTTGATGAGCGGCATCGTTGAGCGGTCGGATGTTGTCAGCGGTCAGCGCGAACGGCGACTTCTCGACGAGGAAGAACCAGTTCCCGCCCCAGGCAATATCGCCGACCACCGTGCCGAGCGACTCGACTTCGACCGCCACTTTCGAGCGATACCGATAACTCGGCACGTTTTCGATGGCGACTTCGTTTGCCGAGAGCAGCTTCACCTCGACGATTCCGACCGGCGTCTCCAGGCGATGCGTCCCGATTCCGATTCGCCCCAAATAAGCCAGAGTCACGGCGACGCCGATCGTGCCGTGCCCGCACATGCCGAGATACCCGGCATTGTTGAAGTAGATCACCCCCGCCGCGCACGTCGCGTCCACCGGTTCGCACAGCAGCGCGCCAACCAATGCTTCAGAGCCGCGAGGCTCCAGGATCACCGCGCGACGAAAGTCATCGGCCGACTCGCGGAAGCGCTGTAAGCGTTCGCACATCGGTCCGTCGCCAAGATCCGGCCCGCCGCTTAACACGACGCGAGTCGGCTCTCCTTCTGTATGCGAATCAATCACGCGAATGCCGGAATCAAGTTCGTTCAATTGCCTGCTCCCGACCATGTGCTCCACCAGTTCTTGAAGAGTTGCCATTGTTGCCGTGCAAACTCGCGCTGCGACGGGCTAAGTGCATCGGTCTCGTTGAAGTTCAATTCGTATTCGGGGTTCCCTTCCAGGACCAGCAAGTACTTGTAGAAGAGCACCAAGTCGGGGCCTTCATCGAACTTTGAGAGGACGTGCAACGCTTCTTCAAGCTCCAACGCTTGTTGCCGAGCTGTTGCGTCTCCGGCAGCCGCTTTTTCGCACAACGCGATCAGTCGCAGTACTTGCTTGGGTAGTGCGTTGCCGATCCCTGTGATAGCACCGACTGCCCCGCATCGCACGTAACCGTGAAAGACTTGTGTATCGACGCCGACCATCAACGCCAGATCGGGATCGCCACTTGTGATGAACTCGGCGGCGTAGCTCAGCGACTCCGCTCCACCGAATTCTTTGAATCCGACCAGATTGCGATGCTCGTTTCTCAACTGCATGAACAAGTCGGCCTTAGTCTGAAAGCCGTAGTAGGGACTGTTGTAAATCACCGCAGGCAGATCGCCCCCCGCTTTCAACACTGCGGAGAAATGAGCCCGCTGAGCCGATGGTGAACTTCCTCGCGACAGCAGTCGCGGGATCAACATCAGCCCCGCCGCTCCGACCGACTTGGCGTGAGCTGCATGTTCCGCCGCGAGTCGCGGGTTCTGTGCCCCAGTGCCGACAACAACCGGAACACCCGCCTCGACCAGCCGCCGCACTCCCTCTTGCCGCTGCTGATCGGTGAGCAACGGCCAGTCTCCCATCGACCCGCAATACACGACGGCTCGCATCCCAACGTCGATCAACTCCTTAGCTTTGCGGACGAGAGCTTCGTAATTCACCGAACGATCTGGAAAACACGGCGTCATTAACGCCGGCATGCAACCACGAAAAACGTCAGAAGACGACATCAAGTATTCCTTTACGAGTTGAGTGAAATGCAGTTTGCGAATTTAAGAATGACAGCGATCCATTCGTTGTATGGCGAGTGTGCAGGGGCAGCAGTCTTGCCGACGGCGCTTAGAGGCTCAAGTCTCATCGACCGTTCGTGGATTATTTCGATCTCTTCTGCAGGTACGCGTCGGCCATGA
>CAIJTL010001076.1 GCA_903823545.1 uncultured Planctomycetaceae bacterium | reverse complement strand
TAGTGGGCGAGTTGCTCCGCAACTCGCCGCCGAGTCGCGGAGCGACTCGGCCACGGTCTCGTGTTGTCCGTTAAGTCCAAGCAAACCATCGCGCGAACCACTTCTTCACGGTTGGAGTCAATCGTCGTCGTTGAAACTGATCCGCCAAGCGTTTGATGACTTCTGCTTGAGTTGGATATGGGTGGATGGTCTTGGCCAATGTGCTGAGGCCGAGTTTTGCGGTCATCGCGAGCGTCAGTTCGTTGAGCATGTCACCCGCGTTTGAGGCGACGATCGTTGCTCCGATGATTCGATCAGTGCCACGTTTCAGAAGCACCTTAGCGAAGCCTTCTGTGTCACCATCAAGAACTGCTCGATCGTTGTGCGAGAGTTCTTCAATGAGCACATCAACCGCGATGTTGCGATCGCGGGCTTCGGCTTCTGTCAGTCCGACTGTGCCGATTTCGGGGTCGGTGTAGGTGCATCGCGGGATCACCAGCGACGAGCCTTTGCCGCGTCCTGGAAAGAGCGCGTTTTGCAACACGATGCGAGCCATCGCATCTGCCGCATGAGTGAATTTGAATTTCGAGCAAACGTCTCCCGCTGCGAAGATTCGATGATTGCTCGTGCGGAAGTGGTCATCGACGATCACGCCGTCGCGCGGGTCAAACTCGATTCTCGCTTTGTTGAGGTCCAACGAGTCGACGTTTGGTGTGCGGCCAACGGCGACCATCAGGGCCTCTGTGCCCCGGACTCCGATGTTCGGCTCAAGCCACAATTGTGCTCCATTGTCAGTTCGCTCGATGCGATCCAGCCGAGAGTTTCGGAGAATCTCAACGCCTTCTGATTGCATCGCGGATTCGACAATTTTTGCCGCAGCCGGGTCTTCTTTCGGAAGTATCGTTGGTCCCGAAGCGATCAGAGTCACACGCGAACCGAACCGAGCGAATGCCTGCGCCAATTCACATCCGATTGGCCCGGCTCCGAGTACGGTCAATTGTTTGGGTAACTCGTTGAGCGAGAAAATGGTTTCGTTCGTGAAGAAGCCGTTTTCTCGTAATCCAGAAATCGTTGGAATTGTCGGACGAGAGCCGGTTGCAATTACCGCCCGACGGAAGCGAAGCGATTGTCCCGCAACGGTAATCGTGTCCGCGCCGACAAAGCGGCCCTCACCAAAAAAGACGTCAACGCCAAGTCCTCGAAATCGTTCAGCCGCATCATTCGGAGCGAGCGACAGTCGCACATCTCGCATGCGTTTCATCACTGCGGAAAAATCGACTCGCATGCCGTCAGGAAAATCGATGCCAAATCGCTTTGCGTCGCGAACATTTGCTGCCATTCGCGCCGATTTCAGTAATGCCTTCGACGGCACACAGCCATGAATTAGGCAATCGCCACCAAGCCGATGCCGTTCAATCAACGCGACTTTCGCTCCGAGTCCCGCTGCTCCTGCCGCAGCGACTAATCCTGCCGGGCCGCCGCCGATCACGACCAAGTGATAACGGGACTGCGGTGTCGGATTGACCCAATCGCTCGGAGCAACGAGTTGATCGAGTTTGTTGTCAGAGTACTTGTCGTTCATGAATTAGGTCTCTGTCGTTGGAACGACAACTGTCACATCCGCTAAAGCCTTCTTGGCAATCTTCGTCAGAATCACCGATACGAGAGCCGTTGCGAGCAATCCAAACCCGAACAATGCTTGTTGTGCGATGCCGCTCTGTGATGAACCCGATGTGACTTCGGTCAAAGTTTTCGCGGCCGCACCGATTGAAACGTAAAGGCACGTTCCCGGAAACATGCCGGACCACGAAGCGAGGACGTAGTCACGAAAGCGCACTCGTGTGACCCCAAACGCATAATTCAGCAAGTTGTATGGCAATACTGGCGACAGACGGCTCAGAAAAACGATCTTGAAACCGTGCTGTCCAACGGCCTGATCGAGGGCTCGAAACCGTGCGTCGTTGGCCACTTTCTGCTCGATGAATTGTCGCAGCAGCGTCCGTCCGACGAGAAAAGTGACACTTGCCGCGAGTGTGCTTCCCAATGAGATCGCAATGACCGCTCGGACCATTCCAAAGACAAAGCCACCTGAAATTGTCAGCAAGGGGCTTGGGACAAACAGTAAGCTCGCGGGAATATAAGCCAGTCCCAACAGCATTAAGCCGAGGTTGCCTTGAGCACGCAGCATTTCCACGAACTGTGCTGTTTGCGCACGAAGGTCGATCTCCGATCGCAACGTCAAGACAACAATCATCGCGACAACTAGCGAGGCGATTGTCATCACTGCTGCAAATCGAGATTTTATCACGAAACACTTTCTTTATTCACATGCACGGCATTGAGACAATCCCGCACTGTCGCTCCGCGTTACGGACGCCGTTCGTCGCCGGCCTCTTGGGTTCGGGCAACTCCGTGTCCGTTTTCTTCACTGCGGCTGTTGTGCGAGAGTGCGATTGGACTTCGTTGTTACCGTTGGACCTCTAAGGATACCGATCGAGCTCTTAGAACTCGCTCTAGCTTCCCCAATTCGAGAAGGATCGTCAGCATCTGAGCCTCCCGTTGCAAACCTGTGAGGACACCATGTCACCGAATTCTGAAAGTATTCAATCAACCGATTTGATTCGTCGTCGCGAGTTACTCTGTCTTGCGGCAGCGACTGCGATCGGAGCGATGGTTGGATTGCCACGCGGTTACTCCGATGAATCGGCTAAGCAGCCTCTGATCGGCTTCAGCTTGTATGGGATGAAGAGTCTTCCAACGGTTGATGCTTTACGAGTTTGCTCAGAAGTTGGTTACGAATGCGTCGAACTGGCTGCGATGGCTGATTGGCCGTGTGCTCCAGAAAAACTCTCGATGGAGACGCGTCAAGAGCTCAAACAACAACTGTCCGATCGTGGACTCAAGCTGGCGGCGATCATGGAGAATCTGCCGCTGGCCGTGGATGGGGACGCGCATCGCAATAACCTTGAACGATTGAAACGAGCGATGCAGTTGGCCCGTGACCTGGCGCCGAATCAAATGCCATTGATCGAAACGGTGCTCGGTGGTTCGCCAGATAAATGGCCAATGTTGAAAGATAAGTTCATCGACCGATTGCGAGATTGGGGGCGAGTCGCGGTGGAAAACGATTCGATTATCGCGATCAAAGCTCACATCGCTGGAGCATTACACTTGCCGCAAGATGTCGCCGATGTTGCGAAGACGATTGACTCAAAGGGAGTTCAACTGACGTTCGATTTCAGCCATTTTCAGTTGCGTGACAGTGTGCTCAAAGAGGCTTGGCAAGCGATGGCTGAACGGACTCGATTTGTGCATGTGAAAGACGGAACCGGCAAGCCAGGAGCGTTTCAGTTCTTGTTGCCGGGCGAAGGAACGATCGACTATGTCGAACTCTTCCGCTTGCTCAATGCGAGTCGTTACACCGGGGCCGTTGTGGTGGAAGTGAGCGCTCAGATCAGCGGCAAACCGGGCTACGACCCGCTTGCGGCTGCGAAGAAATGTTGGCCCGTGCTGCGCGATGCCAGAGCACAAGCGGTACGTTCGAAAGGATAAGTTGTGGAACCTCGTGAGCCGATCGAACTCCCAGTGGAACACATTCCGAACGCGGAGGCGGCACCTTACGTTCGCTCGTTTGCATTTCAGTTTGGCGAGACTCCCGTGGATCGACCGCGACAGCCGCGCCGACCACGAGTTGTGTTGCCGATGTTGTTGTTCGTTGCAACTTGTGTCAGCACGTTTGTTGTCGGCGGCGATATGTTTGGCGCGATAACTTCGGTCCGGCAATTGGTCGATCAAGAAGATGGTCAACGTGTTTTTCAACAAGTCACGGTCATCGATTGGGGAGCATCGCTAACTTGGCTCAACGGTTTTAAGTACTCGGCTGCATTGATGGCCATTTTGTTTGCTCATGAGATGGGACATTACCTGCAAGCTCGCAGGTATGGTGTGCCCGCAAGCTGGCCGTGGTTTATCCCGATGCCGTCACCGCCGATGGGAACGATGGGGGCGGTGATCGCGCAAGCGTCAGGTTATGCGGATCGAAAACAGCTTTTCGATATTGGTATCTCGGGACCGCTGGCAGGGTTGGTGTTGGCCATCCCGATCTGCGTGCTCGGGCTACGTAACTGCGAGGTTAAGATTCCCGACCCCGGCCAAGTGACGATGACTTTTGGCGACCCGCTGATCTTGCAGTGGCTTGCCGATCTGGTGATCGGACCGCGTCCCGCGGGAGCTGAGTTATGGTTGAATCCGTTCTTACACGCGGGTTGGGTCGGCATCTTTGTGACGGCTCTCAATCTCATTCCGATTGGCCAATTGGACGGCGGCCACATTCTTTACTGTTTGATTGGCCGTAAGGCTCACGTGATTGCTCGTAATCTATTGTGGCTTGCCGTTGCATACATGGCATTGACCAAGAACTGGTCTTACGGACTCATGGTTTTCTTGCTTTTCATGATGGGGGCAAAACATCCGCCATCGCGAGATGATTCGGTGCCCCTTGGCCGTTTTCGAGAGGTGCTCGGTTGGTTCACCCTGTGCTTTGTATTCGTCGGATTTACTCCGGTTCCGATCTCACTTGAGCAGCGACCACCCGTCGAAGTCCCCGTCGAACAGTAGCCTGAACTTCATGCTTTCAGCGTTACCAAATAGCACGAAGCGTCAGAACGTGGTCTGCGTGATGACCATTTTCTGACGCTTCGTGTTGTTGGAATTCGATTCGGGCTTACTGTGGTCCGTTGGACTCGACGTCGACGATGCGAGCAGTTGGCTTTGAGAGGTCCACGAGAATCGGCTGGGGAGTTTCGACATACGCTTGGTTGCCGGCGGCATCGCGAGCAAGTACTCGGATAAACAGTCGAGATGGAACACCTTGAGCAACACTCCAGACATAGTTTCCTGTGTCAGGTTGTGAAGTGCAGATCGGTTCCCAAGGACCGTTAGGGTTTGCGGCATAGTACAACGAGATTGGCTTTTCGCTTGGGTTGTCGTCGCTCAGTCGCCATGAGATCGAAATCTTGTTCATCGATCCGCCAGCGCCTTGTTGCACTGGAAGAAGTTGAACGACTGGTGGCGTTCGATCAACAACGATGACGATGGACGGATCTTCGCCGGGTTGTG
>CAIJTL010001075.1 GCA_903823545.1 uncultured Planctomycetaceae bacterium | reverse complement strand
GAGTCCAGGTCAGCCAAAGTGGTAGGGTTAACCCAGACGGCACAAATTCCCCAGGAGACTGGGAGATTGCAATTGGAGAACGGGGTAATTTGGCAAGATGTTCCCGTTCAGATCACAACGGACGCTAATCCTGAGAAGCCGGAGCATTAAACGGCCAAATTGTTGTTGCGGCAGGAGTTGCCGTTCGGGAGAGCAAGTTCTATCGTCCTGACCACGCTTTGTAACGGAGTGAAAAATCATGTCGCATGGGTCATCGGGCGGGCAGCGTTGGCGGACTTCGGTGGGGACGACTCCTGCTCGCGGGGTTTCGTTGAAGGCGAAGCGGGCTGCATGGGTCACAATCGTCGTGGCGCTCGGAGTGGCCATTGTTTGGTTGTTGTTGCTCCCGCGTATGTTCGGTTACGCGAAAACCCAAATCGTGTCGATCGGCATGACCTACAACGACCCGGTCTTTCGGCAATCTCCGTTTGCGATCGCGAGTGCCAATGCATTTGACGAGTTGCATCAGCGAGCTGAAACCAAGGCTCAGTTCTTAAGCTCGACTTACAAGCACGAAGGAAAGCTCGACGGCTCGCGACTGCTTCAGATCAAAGACAATCTGTCGTCGCTTACTAACAAGCAAAACCTGCTGGTGTACCTCAACCTGCAAGGGGGCGTAGTCGAGCATTCGGAGAGCGAATCTGGCGTTGCGGCCTGTTTTTTGACGGTTGGGGCGACGCCTGGTTCGTTACATGGTGGCGGCGGCGAGACTCGCGTTTTCGTCCGCGAGTTGTTGGAAAAGCTGTGCGACAATTCTGCGGCCAATGTGACACTTCTGTTAGAGACGAGTGACAGTGGGCCGAATTGGCGAGCCGGGATTTTGAATCGGGACTTTTTGACACAAGTCAAAAAAGAAGTCGCGGCAGTCGCCGAAAAGAATAAGAAGCTGCGAGTCATCGGGGCGGTGAGTGACGGGGAAACGGCTCAGGCTTCAGGTCAATTCAATGACAGCCGAGGTCAAACAGCCTTTAGCCATTTCGTCGTGAAGGGATTATTGGGCGAAGCAGATGGTTGGAAACGCGATCCTGGAACCGGGAAATGCACGCCGGACGAGACTCGCCGCCGCAGCAATTCGGCGGTGACGCTGGATGAACTTTTTGCTTACGTGCATGAACAGGTCGGAGCTTGGGCTAAATCAAGTCGAGCGGTCAAGCAAACAGTCTGGCGGATTCCGGAAGCTGACTCCGCGTTGGAACTGACTCGGATTGCGAAGCTCAAGAAGCAAGTGGCCGAGGCTGTTGCTGCGGCAAAATCTGCTGGCCAGGAGAAACCGAAGGACGAAGGCAAATCCGAAGAGGCGACAAAGTCTGATAGCTCGAAGGACAAAGAGACGGCTGAGGTCGTAAAAGAAGACAGTTCAAAAAAGAAGGCCGCGACTGACAAACCTGCTGCTGACAAAGAGGTTAGCGATAAGAAGGCTGACTCAGACGTTGCCGCAGCGGATAAGACTGAGAAGAAGTCGAACGACAGTCACGCAGACGAGGCGAATAGGCGACCGGCCAAAGAAGAGATCGCTCTGCGTGCCAAATATCGTGACGAACTCTTGAAGCTGTGGTCGCAGCGCGATGTGCTTCGCGACGACAAACAGGGGCTTGCCGCGTGGATTGCTCCGCGAGAGTGGAGACGACTGCAACTGGAACTCGTTCACGCCGAGCAGTGTTTGCGTGCGGGGGATGCGATCGACCGCATCGACGACGAGTTGAAAAAGGTTAAAGAGACGTTCGGAAAGATCGCCGAACAAATTCGCGACCTGGAAACGCAGCGATTCCGTCCGGCCAAAGAATTCGTTTCGCTTGCGATGGTTGAGGCGGTTGCCGTTCAGCCGTCATCGAACAGCGCTGAGCCGACGGCGGAAGAACAGAAGCAGTTCACCGATCTGATGAAGTTGGCTTTTCCAATTGAGTCAGACTCGATTTCTGCCAACGCAACTGTTCCAAAACCAGTGCCGCCGGCTGATAGCAAGCCTGCTGACGGCAAGCCCGCCGCAGCGGCGACGGAGCCTCCGCCGCACGCGGAACTCAAAAACTTGGTCAGTAAGTTTCCGCAGTATCGCGTTCGAGTATGGCAGGAAGTTTTGCGATCGGCGACCAAGCTCACAGCGCGAACGAAAGATGAAGGACGCGTGGCGGCGGCTGAGTTCGCGAAGTTGAAAGGGACGATCTCGTTGGCGAGCTATCTCGCCGGTGCCACTTCGATCCCCGCAGAGATAGTCACAATGAGCGGCGTCGCAACGGTCGCGGCAAATGTCAGCGACGACGTTCCTTGGACGCCGAGCCTCAGCCGCGCGTGTGGGCAAGCGATCGACTTGCGAATTCGCGTCGAGCAGTTCTCCGCTCAGAACTGGGCCTGGATGGCATTACTTCCCAGTGAGCGAACTCAAGCGGAAACGCAACTCGTTGCTGCCGAACGTTGGTTGCAAGCGGGACAGGCGGAATTCGCGTTGGCAAGTTTGAAGGAGGCGGAGTCGGCGTTGGTCGCCGCGAACGCTCAATCCAACACACTGCGTCGTGCGGCGTTGCTCAAGGCGAGCATTGCGGCTGAACTGCCTGACTTCGCTCGCTGGGTCGCGCGGCGTCAGGAATCCAGCGGCAAGGAGTCCATCAAATCGACTCGCAAATTGTTGCGCAGTTTTGCTGAGTTACGGAAGTCGGACGAACCAAACACAAAAGAGGCGGTCGAACTCACCGATCTGCGCGACGCGGTCAGGACTCAAGACGAATCGTGGTTCACTCTGTTTGACGTGATTGAGCAAGCGACTGAACTGTTTCAGCAAACATCGCTCGATCCTCAAGTTGTTAACTCGACTGAGAAGCCGTGGCTCACTCCGCAACGACTCAACGACCTCACCGGGCTGACCAACAAGCTGGATGATTCGTGGCACAAATGGCGCAGTGTTGAACGTGAAGTGGAAGCGTTGCTTTCCGAAGTGAATCCGAAAGCGGAGCAATGGTCGCGAATCAACGAGGCGTTGCTCGTCCCTTGGATTGCGGCCAAGCAGCGTGCGCAGCTGCTGGACCAGCTCCACCGGATTGATCAGGCGATTGGTCGCGGCGACGCGGCGGAGACCGGCTTGGCAGCCGTTCGCGGAGACTGGCAGGCGTTCTGGGCCATCATGACTCTGCGATTGGCGGGGCTAGATAGTGCTTCCGAGCGAGCGTTGTGGGGCGAGTTCTCGAAAAGCCTCAGCGCGAAGAAAAGCGTTGAAGCGAAGTCTGACGGAGATGATGTGAGTGCCCCGCTGATCGCGTCCGCTCAACTCGGTCGTGAAATCAGTCGCGCGTTTGCCAAGGTCGCAGGTCAGGCGGATTCAGCGACAACCGATTTGACCGCCCGCCGAGACAACGTTGATCCTGCTCGCGGAGAGCAATTGAATCGCGGAGCGGATTCCACCGACTTGCCTTCGACTGATGCCGAGCGATGGTTTGCGAAAACTGTGCTGAAAACTCATGACGCATTCTTACAAGATCGCTCCACGCAGATGTCGCGCGTCGCACGGCTTGGTGGCAGTGACTCTGCGTCCTCTTGGAACACTTTGGGCGATCGCTGGAAGTCGCTCAGTCCGCCAGCCGCCGCGACGGATTGGCCTCCAGTGACTTTGGAAAAGATTTCGGATGACCAACTGTTTTGGAGCGGGAGCGACTCGGCGGAGATCAAGCTGGCGTTGACCGTTTCTCCGCGTCCTGGAGCCAAACGCCGTGAGGCTGTCTTGCGGTTGCTCGACGTGGATGCCTTGAACGTCTCGCCTCAAAAGTTGGCTCACGAAGATGGGCACGAACTCGAAGCGGGTGATACTCCCCAAGACGTGGCCGTGACGCTGCAAAAGAAAAAGGGAGCAACGGCGGCTGACACGCTGATCACGATTGCCTTGCTCGATAAGGAGACTCGATTTCCTTGGGACATTCGCAAGCTCACGCTGCGAACACCGCAAAAGGATCAAGATTGGCGCATCGAATTTCGTGCGAAAGGTGAACTGGCCGATCGCGATCATCCCTCCGCCAAGGATCGCAACGTTCCCGATCGCAACAAGCGTGCGGACGATTCCGCACCGAGCCGAACTGTGCTCCGGCTGCCGACGAAGTCGCCGACGGATATGGGCAGCAAGCCGCTCGCTCTGCAACCGGTGTTGATCCCACCGCCGGGAAGTAAGCTCGCGTCAGTCTCTGTCAAAGTATTTGAGGTCGATGAGAGTGGCAACGCGAAGACAACGCCTAGCGGCCAGCAAGTCAACATCGCGATGAATCGTGATGGACTGCCAATCCCGTTGAGCTTGGTCGCTGGTGCTGCACCACCTCCGGTTGCTACGCCAGCGAAACCCGACACTGCAACGGCGAAGCCGACGGCAGCCGACCATGATGTCTCGCGCGGTTGGATTTTTGAAATCCTGCCCGATCGCGAAACGAAACCAATTCGACAACGGATCGTGCCGCGAGCGAGACCTCCGGAAACGTATTTCGATCCGAAGAAAATCGACGTCCGGTTTCGCGATGGCGAACTGAAGTTTGAATTGCAACGACGTTCTGATGAGGACGAGCGAGACAAAGGATTGCGTCCCGACAGCGTGCGCGTCGCTTTGAGTTTGCCCAAGTCTTTGACTTCGATTTCGACGGATAATCAATTGATCTGGGACTTCCGTCGTGGAGAATCAAATCGTTTGGTGGCTCGGTTCGATGAGAAGCGGCTCTCGAAGATGAATGCGGAAACGTTTCTGGTTTCCGTCAACGTCGCAGGCTGGCCGCGCGCGTTTCCGTTTGAGGTGCGGCATGATGCAGCGCCGATTGAGTTTCATCCGACACGTCCGGTCATTGTCTCGCCGGCAGCGGGTTCAGTGATTTCGGTGGGTGAGAAACTTTCGGTTGAGGTGCAGATAGATTCCGAGCGTCTGAACTCGTTTGGCCTGGATGAACCTTGGCGACTGGTTGGCGAGCTGGTTCCGGATAAGAAAATCGCGATCCCGCCGCGACCGCTCGATATCGTTTTGTTTCGCTCTCTGCACGAAGCGATTGAACTCGTCAGCCAAGGTGAGAACGAATGGTTGCTGACGGCAGAGGTCCGCAATCATCGGGTTGAGTTCAACACAGAAGGACTCAAGGGACGTTTCTTTGTGCGCGCGACAGCGACTCGAGTCGGCGACAATGAGACGCCGATCGGGGGCGGCGAATCTCAGAAGGTGCAGGTAGCGATCGCCGATCCCGAGCATCAACCACCGACGCCCAAATTAACATCGAGCTCGTTAGAGAAGATTCCGTTCGGGACCGAGACCGACTGGCGCGTGCAGGTTTCCGCCGCTGACGACGAAGCGGGGATCGCGGAAATCGCAGCCGGGTTCGACAACGATAGTGATGGCAAACTTGGCGACATGGAGATTCTCAAAGAGACCAAGCAGACCTGGCTGAACCCGCTCGATGAAGTCGAGCGGCGCGTCACGTTGAAAATCCCCGCAGTGCGACTGCAAGGTAAGCCCACAGGGAAGCACAAGCTGTTGGTGATCGCGAAAAACGGAGTCGGTAAGGTTTGCGAAACACCGCTCGTCGTGACATTAGAAGTTGATCAACCACGCGGCTGGTTGCTTGTGAAAGTTCCTGATTTGGGTCAAAAAGGAGTTGTGCTATTCATCAACGACAACAAACGACCGGAAGCTGCTAAGGGAGAGATTTTGCTGTCGTTGCCGCTTGGTAAGTACAAGTTAGAGCTCGCCAATGACATCATCACCACCAAGCGAGGCCGAGCGGCTCAGGTCGAACTTACAAAAGAGAACACCAAAGACGCGCCCGCGTCTGTGACTCTTGATCCTCCGTAACGAAGAAGCTATCCGAAGTGGGAGGGCGAGGCTGCTGCGGTTGATATCCGTCGACTTCCGCAGCTCGGCAGGAGCCTCGCCCTCCCGATTTACTGGTTCTTGGAGAGCCTCTAAGACATCAAGAAAGCGAACCACATGGCGTTTCTTCAGTCGATCATTGATTTCATTTGCGAAGGATTTCTGTGGCTATTCGGAGCGGCCAAGAAGACGACGCAATTGTCGCCTCGCACTTACCAGATCTTGCACATGGTTGTCGTTGTGCTGATCGCTCTGCTAGCGGGCTACTTCAGCCCTGACCTTCCGTTTGGGGACAGTGTTACCGGCGATAGTGAGTTCATTCAAAGATGCTTCTGGGGCATCTTAGTGGTGCTGCTGTATGCCTTCGTACGGCTGGTTCTGTTTGTGATCAGCCTGTTTGCGATCGAAGACACATCAGAGTTTCCAGATATCGACTTGGCCTGGGGTGAAGCGCTCACACAGTTGGGACGGCAGGGTTTGAACCTACAATCGTTTCCGTTGTTTATGGTCATTGGGCTGCCGGAGGATCAAGAGCGTGCCTTCTTGATGGGATCAAAGTTCCCGGCGACAGTGACGGGACCGTCGGCTGACATGACTCATCCGCTGCGCATTTTTGCGAACTCCAAAGCGGCGTTCCTGTTCGTTTCCGGAGCGTCGGCGATCGTGCGGCAAATCACAGACGGCCCGCGAGCGACTCAAGGTGGCGGATCGTCGATTGCCACGATGTCATCGCCGGGTGGCGGCGGAGGGTCAGCGGGGTCCATGATGACGCTCTCGCCCGGTCAGATGTCGCCAAGCATGGGTGGAGGCGGTGGCGGTGGACCGTCGATTCTCGGAGCGATGTCCACAATGGCTCCGGGACAGTCGGAAATCCCGATGGCTCGGCAAAGTGAAGCGATGTCGGGCGGAGCACCCGGTCCATTGCCAAGCGAGGCTCTGCACGAGACGGCGCGGCGGCTGCGTTATGTCTGTCGGTTGTTGAACAACGCACGCAAACCGTTCTGTGGAATCAATGGATTAGTCACGGTGATCCCTTCGCAGTGGGCGGCAGAAGGAAGCCACGACTTTTCGCATGTCTTTGCTCAGGACGTCCAAGTTTTGCACGAGAGTTTGGAGATGTTGTTTCCGGTGGCCTGTCTGTTTTCGGGCATTGATTCGCTCGGCGGCTTGCCGGAGTTCATCGGGCGCTCGGCAGACGTCAACCGTGCGTTCTCAGCAGAAGTGAAAGCGGGATCGAAATTCGCGACGGGGCGACCCGTCGATCCGGAAACGGCGAGTGCCGTCACGAAACACTGCGTTGGTTGGTTTCGCGATTGGGTCTATTCGGCGTTCAAGAAGAATCCGTCGTCGTCGAGCAACACTCGGCTGTATCGACTTCTGTCGGAGATCAATGACCGCCGACGTAGCTTTGCTCGATTGCTGACAGGTGGATTTGGCCATCTCATCGGCGATCAGCCAGTGCGCTTGTTAGGGGTCTATTTCAGCGGTCGTGATTCGCAGAGTCGTGCTCATGTCTTCGTCAAGCAGTTGCTCGACAATGTTTTGGCTGAACAGGACAACGTGGTTTGGAGTCCACAACGGATTGCTCGCGACGATGCAGCAAGCACATGGACCTACTGTGTCTATGCGATTATCGGCATGATGCTGATCGGTGATGCCTATTTGGTCTACCAACGTTGGTTCTAGTTTGTGCCATCAAACTCAACGGAGCGGTCTTAGCATTTTCAGGTCTCAATGACATCGAATGGTATTTGATCCAATAACGAGGAAATCCGATGGGTTGGCAAGATCAGGGACCAGTGGGAGGAAGCGGAGGAGATGGGTCGCGGTCGTGGCGACAACCAAGTTCTGGACAACCCGTACCGACGTCGAAACCGCTCGCAGCCACCACAAAGGCTCGAAGTAAACAGCTCTTTGCCTCATCGTTGGCGGTGGCTTGCGCGACCTTATCCGTCTATTTGCTCATGCTCCTTTCTCGTGGCTGTGTCAGTACCGAACTCATCGTCAACACGTCTACGAGTTACGAATCGAAGAAAGTAGGAGCTATCCCTCCCAATTGGTTGGGAGATGGTGACCGCAAATCGCTCGAAGGTCTTTCCGTCAAAGGTGGTAAGCTGGCTGTAGTGACGTATTCGAGCGACCAGGAATTTCAAGGTCGTCTGAAAGAGCTCTTCCCCAGCAAAGACGCTGCGAAAAACAAAGATAAGGTTTGCGTGATCTATCTCTCAGCTCATGCAGTGCTCGAATCGTTTATCGATGAGAAGGTGAAGCCATCGGCTGCGGACATCGTGCTGCTTGTGAAAGACGATGATCTTGAACCGAAGACCAAGCGAGTGAGATTGACCGAAGTGTTCAACTCACTCGAACGCTTACCAGCGGAGCAAAAGAAGCTGCTGTTGCTCGATATCACCCGCTTGCAAGGAAGCTGGCGGTTAGGGGTCTATGACAACTTTGTGATTGAAGGAATCGAAGAGGCTGTCCGAAAACAAAAGCCCAAGATCGCGAACTTGTTTGTCATGACTTCTTGCTCATCTGGTGAGACGAG
>CAIJTL010001074.1 GCA_903823545.1 uncultured Planctomycetaceae bacterium | reverse complement strand
CGTGCGGGTTGCGGCCTCGCGGGGTCATCGTGTTGTCGTCGTCCCATAGCTTCTTCGCAGTCTTGAGTTCAAAGCAGGTGAGGCCATATTGCTTGTCGAGCAGATAGACGTGCCCGTCGCGATACAGTGGCTGCGACATCAGGCCGCGCAGGAATTTGTTTTCTTCCCACGCCAACTCCGCTTGCTCCGGCTGTGCTCCGAGCCGAATAGCCTTTGAGCCGTGCCAGTAACCGCAGACGAGGACCAAACCTTCATGGACGATCGGTTGAGCGATCGAGACGCCGTACGTGATTTCATACGGCACGTTCCAGAAGGGGCGACCGCTGACCGGATCGAGTCCGCGAATGTGCGACGGGGTCCAGCAGATCAACTGCCGCCGCTCGTTGTGCATGACGATCATCGGCGTCGCGTAACCCGCTTCGTCGGAGTGACTCTTCCACACGACTTGGCCCGTGTGCCGATTCAACGCGGCGATGCTGTGCCCCTCTTTGCCCCCCGGTTGGACGAGGACGTTGTCGCCGTCGATGAATGCCGACCCGGCGAAGCCCCACAGCGGGACGCGGCCTTTCAAATCGCTGACGAAATTCACCGACCAAACTTTCGCTCCGGTCGTCGCATCAAGGCATCGACACTCACCCAACGCACCGATCGTGAAGAGTTTTCCTTCATGCCACGTCGGAGCAGCTCGCGGCCCGTTGCCGTAGTCGAGCTTGCCATACTCAACCGGATATTCGTGTTTCCAAATCTCGCGGCCAGAATCCGCGTCGAGGCAAAGCACTCGCTCAACCTCCGGTTCCTTCTGACGATCCATCACGAAGACTCGTGACCCGACAACCGTCACTCCGGAATACCCGCCGCCGACGGCGACTTTCCATTTCGGCTTCAGCCCACCTTCTGGCCATTTCTCCGGAAGCACCGGCCCGTGCCAGGTCCCGTCCCCACGCGGCCCGCGCCAACGAGGCCAGTCTTCTACGGTTTGCGTCTTAGCATGACTGGCCGTGATTGTGAGCAGCCAGAACGCAAACGCGACTTGTTTCATAATTCGCATAAGAGGTTCATTCTCAAGAGACCGCAGCAAACCGTTGCGCACTCGACACACCCATGATTTCAACGATCAATGGTCGTAAAGCTCCCATGTTTTTCGTAGCTATCCAAAGAGGTCGAGCTGCGTTTTGATCGCGTGCTCGACCGATTCGAGGTCGGCATTCGACAAGCGTCCCACCCGATTGGCGAGTCGGAGCTTGCTGACCGTTGTGAGTTGATCAGCCAATGCCTTGTGCGGTTTGCCTCGCACGGTCACCAACGCCTCGCTGGGGAAAATACGGTCGGAGGATGTCGTCAGCAGCACCACTTGCACGCGGTTGAGATGCTTGTTGGCGGCATCATTACTGACGATCACGGCGGGACGTTGCTTTCGAACCTCACCACCGACGGACGGGTCGAAATTCACCCACCACACTTCACCGCGTTTCATCAGCGACATCCCCCAACGTGGCTTCGGACCATTCATGGGCTTCGCTTTCACGAAGTTCGTCGGCAGCCATTTCGCGATATTCCGACTCCAATGATTTACCGATGACGTGTGGTCGTACCAGCGACTCGATGAATTGGCTGATGTGTCGCCGCCCGACGACGGTCTGCAATCCTCGATAGACCCGGTCATCAACGGTGATGGTTAATCTCTTTGACATGCTCTTCTCACGATCCAATTTCACGAAGTGGCAACATAACGACTGCGGTGGCAAGCTATCACGCCGTCAGTCTGTTTCAAACCGTCATGTGGTCGGGGTTCGATTTTTCGATTCCGTAGCACAGGCGGCTCGCCTGTGATTTCAGCGATTACCAGACACAGGCGAGCCGCCTGTACTACGTCATTTCGACGCCTTCAAAAACGCGATCAGGTCGGCGAGTTGTTCCAGCGTCAGTTGCTTCTCCAATCCGGCGGGCATGATTGACACGCTGCTGGGGCGAATCTCTTCGATGTTGGAGCGAGCGACTCTGACTTCCTGATTGGGGCCAGTGGCGATGACGAGTTCATCAGACGTTTCGGATCGAATCAAGCCGTTCACGGTTTTGCCGTCTTGAGTCACGATCAACATCGGCTCGAAGCTGCGGACCAAGCTGGCGCTTGGGAACAGAATCGATTCGAGCAAGTCTCGTTCGTTACGGATGCCACCGATGCGAGTCAGGTCTGGACCGGTCTTGCCGCCGAGGTAGCCCATCGCGTGACACGCTTTGCAGGCGGCCTTCTCGTTGTTGAATACCGCTTGCCCGCGCCGGATGTCACCGGCTGGTAATGACGCCAGCATCTCTTCGAGCCGTTGCTTTTGCCCGGCCAAGTCCACATTGAGCGCGGCGTACAACGGATGCGCCGAGTCTTGGATTGCTGGACTGTATTTGGCGAGCCGAGTCTTGATGGCATCCGCTCGCAAGGCTGTCAGAGCGGGGGCTGTCTTCAATGCGGCGATGAGTTTCTGGCCGACTTGCTCGTCGGTTGTTTGCTCAAACGCGCCGAGCAGCCGATCGACTTCGAGCGGTCCGGCGGTCGCGAATTGCTCGGTGAGTTTCGTGAGTTGTTCTTTGGGAAGCTTAGCCTTTGAGAGAATTTCGGCAGCAGTACTTCGCAGCGCGACCGGTCGTTCCGGGGCGAGTTGTGTCAGCAGATAGCTGAAGAATTTGTCCCCAAACTCGGGCAGCACCGGCAAACCGCCGGGAAGTGCAGCGAGTGCGTTGAGACGCATGAGATGTCTCTCGATCCCGTCTGGTTCAGAATCGGCATCGGGAAGAAACGTGGCCACGAGCAGCAGTGGCTTTTGCCATGCAGCGGCATCGTCTTTGTGCGGTGGGATCGCACGGACGGTCTTGACCGCGAGATTGATGAGTTCGAATTCTCGGTCTTCCGCGAGAACGCTCAGCAGAGCGGCGGACCAGCTTCGTGGCAGTTCCTTGAGCTTCGAGTCCTGCATCGCTCGCAGCGCGGTGAGGCGTGCCGTGGCCGACGCGTCTCGCGTCGGTTTTGGAGAAGTCGGACTCGGAGGCGAGACGCCTCCACCACGAACGGTCGCCGCCAACAACTCTTGGACCGAGGCGGCTTTCGCGAACTGAGCCAGTTGTTGGCCGAGCGTTTTTTGCTCGGCGTCGGTCAGTTCGCCGGAGGCCAATCGCTCGCGGAGGTAGCCGGCCAGCGCTTCGCCCCAATCGGCGTGCCGGCTGATGATCCACGCCGCCGTCTCCCGCAACAGCGGCTCCGGCGAGGTCAAATGCTTCGCCACCTCCTCCGGCTTCAACCCGCCGTTCGGCATCTGGTCGAGTGCGATCAACGCGATTCGAATACATCCGGGATTCAACGGCGGGCCACTTACAACTCCGGGAATGCTGAAGCCCGTCCTTTTCTTCCCAAATTCGACACGAAAGCCGCTGTTCGGTGTTCGCTGGTGTGTAATCGCATAACGAAGAAGTTCGGCATTCCCGAGTTCGATGAGTGCATAAGTAATCGAGTGCTCAAGGAAGCGGTCGCCGGAAAAATTGCGTGAATCCCGTATCAAGCCGTACGCTGAAGGCGAGTCCCCTATCCGTCCTAGGGCTTCGGCAGCCGCACGCTGAGTGCTTGGTATGCCATCAACGAACACATTGAAAGCATCTTCCAAAGATTCCCGGT
>CAIJTL010001073.1 GCA_903823545.1 uncultured Planctomycetaceae bacterium | reverse complement strand
GCTCAGTCATCGCATCAGCCACGCTAATGATCTTGTCGCAACGATTGGCCGCCCATTGCTCCGCGAGCCGGTAGACCTCATAGGCGATTGCATTCTGGCCGTAGTGAAACGCGGCACCGTGAATCGTATGAACGGAGGGGATTCTGAGCTTTGCGGCGGCGGCTCGGCCGATGATGCCTGCTTTCGAGCTGTGTGTGTGAACGATCTGTGGCTTGATCTCTCGTAACATCGCGATCAACGCTCGATAAGCCCGCCAGTCTTGCCACGGTCGGATTGCTCGATGGAGTTCCGGCAACACTCGGAAATCAAAACCACCGCGCCGAGCCCGGTCCTCCAGGCTTCCTTCTGGCCCCAATCCCGGTCCCGTGATCAGAGTCACTTTGTCGCCGTAATCGCGATACTGATCCTCAACCGTCAGCAGCGTATTTTCCTGCGCTCCGCCGATGATCAGCCGCGTGATGAAATGCACAACGTTCATGGTGCGGGACGATGCCGAACCTCTCTTCAGAACACAAGCCAAGTGACGTGCGGCACAACAGCCTCTTGTCATCCATCTTTTTGTCCCCCCATCTTTTTGTCAGCGTTTCATTCCAGGCGGCTGACAAAAAGATGAGGGACAAAAAGATGATGAACCAGGACGCTATCGCTTGAGATTTTGGAAATCCGAATCGTTACGCTCTGCCGAACTTTTTCCTGGAAGGAGAATCATGCAGTTTCGTATTCGTCGTGTTGCCGTCGTGTTTGTGGCTTTGTTGTTTTGTTCGATGTCGTTGCGGGCGGATGACTCAATCCCGACGGCGTTGCAGGACTATGTCGGCAAGGCAGATGATTCGTTTGCTTGGAAGCTGATTGGCAAATCGGAGCAACCTCTCGGTGCGATCTACGATATCGAACTGACCTCACAGACATGGCAAGGTTTGGTTTGGAAACATGTCTTGATGGTTTACGAACCGAAGGCGTTGCGACATCGCGAACAGGCATTGCTCTTCATCACCGGCGGCGGAAATCTCAATAAGCCAAAAGCCGAAGAACAGCAGATGGGATTGTTGCTGGCCACGATGGCGGGTGCTCGTGTGGCGATGCTGCACCAAGTCCCGAATCAACCGCTGTTCGGCAACCGCGTCGAAGACGATCTCATCACCGAAACGTTTTTGAAGTTTCTCGAAACCGGCGATAAGAGTTGGCCGTTGCTGTTTCCGATGGTGAAAAGTGCCGTCAAGGCGATGGACGCAGTCGAGCAGATTTCAAAACGTGATTGGGACAAGCCGGTGAAGTCATTCGTGGTGACTGGCGCGTCCAAACGCGGCTGGACGACGTGGTTGTCAGCCACCGTCGATCCAAGAATTGTGGGCATCGCCCCGATCGTGATCGACACGCTCAACTTTCAAAAACAGATGGACTACCAGATTGAAACGTGGGGTCAGTACAGCGAGCAGATCGTTGATTACTCCAGCAAAGGGCTAATCAAGCGAATGCAGGACGATCCCTCGGCACCCTTATGGCATTGGGTCGACCCTTTCACTTACCGAACCAAGCTGTCGCTTCCGAAGCTGATTATCAATGGGACTAACGATCGTTATTGGACGGTTGATGCGCTCAATAATTATTGGGCAGATCTCGACGGGCAGAAATTCATTCACTACGTCCCAAATGCCGGGCACAATTTGAAAGGTGCTCCAGGAAGTCGTGAAGCGGCACTGGCGACACTCGCGGCGTTCTTTGAGCATGTGGTGTTGGCGAAACCGCTGCCGATCATTACTTGGAATCATGCCGAGGCTGACAACAAACATCGCCTGACAATCACTTCGAACGCCGATCCCATCGCCGTCAAATTGTGGTCTGCCACTTCGACCACGAAGGATTTTCGCCAAGCAAAGTGGAACTCAACAGCGTTGAAAGGAACGAAGAATTCATTCGTTGGTGAAGTTGCTAAGCCAGATGAGGGACACTCCGCTTTGTTTGGCGAAGTGCTGTTTCAGATGCCGACGGGGACGGTCTATTCGTTTTCAACACAGTTGAAGCGGAATTGAGTTGGTCATCGCTTCGTATGTTTTTTCAAGCCATTCTACGAGTTGCGGGCGGTCGGCATCAGCGAGCGTTTCACCGCGACATCGACGGGCATGTCGGTTCTGATGACTGCGAAGTCGATTTTTAGACTGCGGCATTGGCGGCGGAGCGTTTCACGATGTGAAAAGAACTCGCGTTGATAGGCCGATCGAATTTGTCTCGGTTCGATGGACACATCGGCCCAACCTTCGAGGCCGTGAAACAATGTCGGGTCTTCAAAAGGAAAATCTTCTTCCGCAGGATCGTTAATCTGCCAAACTCGGACATCTTGCTGTCGATGCTTGAGCCGCTTGAGTTCTGTGATGAGCGAATTTGCGTCCGTGAAGAGATCGCTTAGCACGATCACGACGCCGCGCTTCGGCAGCCGATCTGCGATCTCACCAAGAGCGGCAGTTGAAGATTGTCCCGCAACCTGCCCGACATCCGCCGTCCCCTTGGCGCCCTCTTCCAGGGCGTGCGAAATCTGTTTCCAATGCGCTGGCTGGCGGCCAGCTCTTACGGTGTGAACGATCTCGCGGTCGAATGTGACGAGGCCGACAGCATCTTGTTGTTTGATGACGACATAGCTGATTGCGGCTGCGACATGCTTGGCGTATTCGAGCTTAGAATGCTCAACAGCATCCGAGCGATACTGCATCGACTCGCTCACATCGAGTAACACTTGGCAGACGAAGTTGGTTTCCTCTTCAAACTGTTTCACGAAGACACGATCGGTTCGACCGTAAATCTTCCAGTCGACGTACCGGAGATCATCGCCGGGCGCGTACTCGCGATGCTCGGCGAATTCGGCCGCAAATCCCTGGAACGGGCTGCGATGTGAGCCAGTCACAGCTCCTTCGACAACTCCACGAGCCCGCAATGTCACACCCTTCAGTTTGCTGAGTGTTCGCGATTCAAAGTAAGGGAGCGAGCGATCAATGGTCATGAGAAAACTCTAAACCGAGCGTTGGTCGATAAAGCGGTGGTTCGGATTTCAGGCTCCGGATGCTGACGTTGTAACATTACTCCAAAAAGATCGTTTCACGATCTCCGGTCGAAAACACAATCAAGCAGAGGATCGGCTCAGTTCCGTTGTTGGTCATGTTGTGTTTGACGCCAGAGGGAATGCGGATCGTCATACCAGCACTGAGTTCGACGGAATCATCATCGAAGCTGTGTTGACCAGTCCCGGCGAGCATGTGCAGCACTTCCTCGCAGTTCGGATGATAATGTCGAGGGTTTCGCTGTCCTGGTGCGATGTGGCAGATGCCTACAGTCTGCAATGCCGTCGGAGACAGTTTCGCGTTGCAGAGCCATTTGAGTGTCCCCCAAGGAAAGACTTCTTCATCAAGTTGTTTGCTGTTGGTCACGAAAGCGGAGACGTCGAACATGATGTCGCTTCTTGGGACGTGAGATTGATGAGAGTGACTTTCTTCACTCTCGCAGGTTACAAACTGCAGTCCCTATTCGTAACCAGAAGAGTTTGGAGATTTTCTCATGAACCCAGCGGACTTGATGATGACTCGACGAGAGGTTCTTGGCGTTGGTGCGGCGGTCGGTTTGACTGCTTTGAATTCTGTTTCGACATCGCACGCGCAGTCGAAGCCTGCGAGCGACACGCCGTGGATCGACGCGCATTCGCATATCTGGCCCCCAGAGACCGATAAGTTTCCGCTTGCACCGGGCAAGACGAAAAAGGATCTCAATCCGCCGAGCTTCACGGATGACGAACTGATGGCGATTGCTCGGCCAGAAGGTGTTGGGCGTGTCGTTCTCATTCAGCATTCGGTCTATCACTTGTTTGACAACTCGTACTTGATCGATGCCGTGCGGCGGCATCCGAAAATGTTTCGTGTGCAGGGGATGGT
>CAIJTL010001072.1 GCA_903823545.1 uncultured Planctomycetaceae bacterium | reverse complement strand
TCCCAGAACTTGGCACTTCCGCTCTCGCCGCCGCAGAGCAACAACATGCGGCCGTCCGGGGACCAGACAACTTTCGAGACCCACGTTTCGAACTTGATCCCTTGTAACAGCAATCCCGTGCGAACATCCCACAGCTTTGCTTGCGCATCGAACGAACCGGCAGCGGCCAGAGTTCGGCCATCTGGCGACCAAGCGAGGTCATAGATGTAGCTATCGTGACCGACGAACGCCCGTTGAAACGCTCCTGTCTCGGCATCCCATAAGCGAATGATGCCGTCGAGTCCCCCAGTCGCCACTTGCTTCGCATCAGGACTCAATGCCGCCGCAATCAGGTAGCCCCGATGCCGCTTCGATTCGATCGTCCAGCCGATGACATCCGGAATCGCGATTGGTCGAGTGACCAACGTTCGCGCGCTCAACGCACCGCCGGGGCCGAGCTTACGAGGCTCGACCTTGATCTCGACGGGTGAGGCTGAACGCGGCTTGCTCTTCGCCTCGTTTTCTTTTTCGTCCGCAGAGCCAAATACCGCATCATTGGCAAGGAAGAGACTTGCCATCAGACCAACCACGACACGCCAACGCATCGACCCACGTGAGACCATCATCCAGCACCTTGTGTATGAGGTTCAGTGTCGTGATGTCAGATTAGATCAGCGAGCAGCACATCACGATCTCGGTATCAGCGGCCTGCAAGGTTAATGAGTCCGACGAGATTTTCCTTCTGTGCGGTACATCAAGAATCCGTTCTCGGGTCGCACCACTTCGCAGAAGTGGTGTGCGCAGCACAAGAAACCCGTGAGCGACATTCAAACTCCAAACGGCCTTCAATCTCGGATCGACGCTTGCTCCGTGTTTCTTTTGCCGATGGCACACCGCTTCTGCGAAGCGAGGCCACCCGTGGCTAAATTCAGCAAGCTCATTTCGCTCGCGGCTTTGGCGTCTGCACCGAAAGGTCATCGCCGCGTGGGTTGTCGTCGAAGCTGCGACCTTCGTCGTCCATGCCATTTTCTCCAACGCTGTAGAAGAGATATCCATCAGGCGTTATTGAGTAATGCAAAGGCTCATCGTTGAAGCGATCCGTTGGTGCGACGGCGAGATACTTTGGAACGAGATCCGCTAACGATTTCGGATACGAGTCGTGTTCGCTGCGCCACGCAGACAACGCCAACGCCACTTCGAGGTTTTGCATTCGCTGGATGATTCGATCTTCCGCGCGATGAGCTTGTCGGACGGCGGGAAGCAACAGAGAGATGAGCGTCTCGGCAACCGCTTGAGTGATCGCGGGGCTGCCTCCGAGCAATTGCAGCAACGCGGTTGGCCCTTGTCTTTTCTTGGCCAACGCTTGAATGTCCTCGTCCAATTTCGCAAGTGACGCTTCACGTTTGCGATACGTGGGGAGCTTCACCGCGGTCACCATCCGGTCGTACCAACGATTGCTGGTTTTCAAGACTTCGTCCCAGTCGACGGATTGCACGACGGCCCCTTCCACCAGTTTCTTTAGGAACGAGTTATCGACGTCGCCACCGGCGATCTCCTCTGTAATGTGCATGTTGCCTCGCGCAATATGAATGCAGCAATCCAAGAACATCGCTCGTTCGGCGACGTCAATTTTGTCGGCCATCAATGATCGAGCCGGAAGGTTGTCGAGTTGCTTCCGATATCTGGCGACGAACCTCGCGGAAGGCTGAGTCTCCAAAATCATTCGCAGC
>CAIJTL010001071.1 GCA_903823545.1 uncultured Planctomycetaceae bacterium | reverse complement strand
TCGTCGGGAGTTGTCTCACCGGGACTCGGCTTCATGTACAACAACTCGATGATCAATTTTGACCCGCTACCCGGCGGTCCGAATGGCATTGCTCCTCATAAAGGTCGCACGACGGGAATGACGCCGACGCTGGTCTATTGCGGCGGACGCCCCGTGTTCGCGTTAGGCGCTCCGGGAGCAACCCGCATCATCACCGCCGTGCTGCAAGTTCTGTTGAATCATCTCGACTTCGGAATGAGTGCCTCCGATGCCGTTTTGGCTCCACGGTTTGATTGCCAAGGAGACACGATCAAATGCCAAGCCCGGCTTCCAGAACTCGTTTGCTCTGAAGTTCGTAAGCACCACGCGATCGAGCGGACCAGTAAAAGCCACGGCGGCTTTGCACTCGTCCACGCGATCGCGTGCGATCCGCGCACCGGCCAACTCACGGGCGGTGCCGATACAGGAGGAGAGGGAATGCCGTTGCTGGTGGAGTAATTGGCGATGATTTCAAAAGCGTAGCCACGTTCGCCAGAACGTGGGAAACATCGCGGCACCCCACGTTCAGGCAAACGTGGCCACGGCCAACCTCTACGGCTTCTTCACCGCATCGCAAACCAAATGGTAGTACTCAGCGATCTTGTGATCTTTGGCAGGTTCGAGATCAGACTGCCGGATCACGACGAGGTCGAGGCTCGGCACGATGAAGATGTTGTTGTCCCACTTGCCCAGCGCGGCATAAGCGTCTTGCGGCAATTTTGGAAACCGATTGGTCGTGTTGTTCCACCACAAATATCCGTACGACTTGTTGAGATCTTGCGATGGGGCAATCGACTCTGCGAGCCACGCAGCCGGGACGATCTGCTTGTCGTGCCACTTGCCATGATGCAGAACCATCAAGCCGATGCGGCTCAATGAGCGAGCGGTCGTGTGGCAACCGGAGTAGGGCAAAGCGAAGCCTTCGCGACGTTCCCAGGTCAGGTCTTCTTCGCGAATCCCGATGGGACGAAAGAGTCGCTCGTTGAGGAATTCGTCGATCTGTTTGCCAGTCGCTTTGTGAAAAATCGGGCTGAGCAGTGCCAGTCCCGTGTTGTTGTAGTCCCACTTGGCCCCCGGCTCATGATCCATCGGAGCGGTTTTGATCGCGTAGCTGAAAAGGTCTTCTCGTTGACCGATTCCAGGATCGTTGTGAACTCCCGAAGACATGCCCAGGAGTTGCTTCACGGTGACCGTCTTCTTGCTGTCGGGGCTCGCATCGGGAATGTACTTGCCGACGGTGTGATCGAGTGCCAGCTTGCCATCGGCAATCGCTAATCCAGTCGCCATACTCGAAAGAGATTTGCTCGTGGAATATGCAGCAAACTTTGACTTCGCATTCGCATCGCCGAAGTACCATTCCGCCACGATCCGCCCATGTCGAATCACAACTCCCGACTTACTCTTGTGCGACTCTAACCACGCCTTGGCCTTCTCAAGTCCTTCAGCATCCATCCCCTGACTCGCTGGGGTCGCGACTTCCCAGTCGTCACCAGGAAACACCGATTGAGCGGATGTGTCTCGAACACAGAGTGCCATGGCCAAGAACGCCAACGTAAATCGAAAAGACATCACTAATACTCCGAAGGAAATCAGAAGTTGGATCACATAGATGAAGTGAAGGATGTTGGGGTTCTTAGAACAACGCGGCAATCGGTTTGCCGTTGTCGAGCATGTTATTGGGGCGTCCGGCTTGGTTTGTGTATTGCAGGTCGAGCGGTACGCCGAGGAATTGGAACAGCGTTGCGAGCAGATCGTTGGGCGAAACTGGATTCGACAACGGCACATCGCCTTTCGCCGTTGATTCGCCGATGATTTGTCCCATCTTCATGCCGCCGCCGACCAAGACCTGGTTGCCGAGTTGCGGCCAATGTTCGCGTCCACCGTCTTTGTTGATGTGCGGCGAGCGGCCGAACTCGCCGACGATGGCGAGCAGAACTTTCTTGTCCAAACCGCGAGCATAGAGGTCTTCAATAAAGACCGAGACTGCATGATCGAACTCCGGAGCCAGCTTATGCATTTCCTCTTCGATCGTGCCGTGCATGACAGACGGGTTCGTACCGTGAGAATCCCAACCACCGTACCAGACTGTGACCATGCCAGCATTCGCTTCGGCAAGCCGACGTGCGAGTAACAAGTTTTCGCCGAGCTTCTTTGCTCCCTTGCCGTAACGCTCGCGTAACTTCGGATCTTCGCGAGAAAGATCGAACGCCTCGCGAGCTTTGCCTCGAATGAGCTCGACCGCACGCCCTTCGTATTCGTCCATCGCGAGCATCATGCCGCTTTGGTCGATGGCTCGATCAATCTGGTCGAACGTCTTGAGCAAGGATCGCCGGTCTTGCAAACGATCGAGTGTGAGACGCGGCATCATGTTGGCCAGCGAGTTACCTCGCGCATCGAAAGGTGCATAAGAAGCTCCCAACCAGGCGGGGCCTTCAGCATAAAGATGATCAAGACCGACATAGGTCGGCATCCCGCTCACTGGATGATTCGGGCCGCGATAGCGTGACAGGATCGAACCGATGCTGGGCTGAATCGGCGGAGCACCGTTGCCTGCGGGCGGGTGGTCGTGCCCGGTCGAAAGCCAGTGAGTCGCGGCCGTGTGATCCGCCGCCGAATGAGCGAACGAACGAATGATCGAGTATTTGTCAGCCAGTTGAGCAAGATTCGGAAACAGCCCACCGATGTGCGTCCCCGGCACGTTCGTCTTCAACGTTCCGACCGTGCTGCGATACGGAAAGGCGTTGTCGGGTTTCGGATCGAAGGTCTCAAATTGCGTCGGGCCACCGGAAAGAAAGAGCCAAATAACGGTCTTGTCGTTATGGCTCTCGCCGGTTTTTGCCAACGCTGCTCGTGCTCGCAACAAGTCGGGAAGCATCAGTCCCGTCGTGCCTAACGCGCCGACTTTAAGAAAGTTTCGACGACTGCTGCCGTCACAGCAGCGCGACCGGTGTGAATTCCAAACGTTGAGCATGTCTGGTTACCTTGTTGGACTTTAGCAATTCATTTTGAGTATCGAAGCGGCAGATACGTAACCGCCATCGCTTCGCGTGACGAGCCGATTGCTCAATAACGCTTGTTGAAGCGACCGGCTCGTCACGCGGAGCGATGACGGCTAC
>CAIJTL010001070.1 GCA_903823545.1 uncultured Planctomycetaceae bacterium | reverse complement strand
GTTCATCAACTGTTCTCGCACGCGAGCCGCGTGCGCCACACGTTTCAACACGAATGGCGGAGAACCGAAACCATCACTTTTTCTTTGCAACAACGGCGTCAATTGCAGTGCGCCATTCGGTGAGTTTTGACCGCATCGCGGCGGCGGTTTTGTCGGACTTGAGCGATGACGTGTCGATGTCTGAGTACAGGCGTTTGAACCAAGCGGGATCGAAGTTGGGGTTGGGGGAATTCGTTTGAGCGTTGACCGACTTGCGCCACGCGGCGAGTTGGCTTTGCATCTCGGCGGCGCGGTTCGATTCGGTCGCGGCCAGGTTTCGTTCTTCGCTGAGATCACGGGACAGATCAAACAACTCAAGTCGATTCTCTTCGTAGTGTTCGATGAGCTTCCATTGGCCGACTCGGATCGCTCCCGCAGGGCGGCCACCTTGATTGGTGTAGTGCGGGAAGTGCCACATCAACGGGCGATTGCTCAGTGGCGAGGCATCTGATCCATCGCTGCCACGCAACAGCGCAGCGAGGCTTACACCGTCAGAGTGCTTCGCATCAAACGAGACGCCACACAAATCGAGAATCGTTGGAAGCCAATCGGTGTTGATGACCGGCGTATCGACGATCTTGCCTGCCGAAACAACTCCCGGCAACCGCACGATCAACGGGATGCGGAGACCTCCTTCGTAGACGTATCCCTTTCCCGCTCGAAACGGAGTGTTGTGAGTTGCGGCATCTTCTCGCAGTTCTGGCACATGCAGGCCGCCGTTGTCAGACGTGAAGACTACCAGCGTCTTGTCGGTCAGCTTCAATTCGTCCAATGCACCGAGCAACCGTCCGACACTCTCATCCAGTGTCTCCACCACAGCGGCATACAGCGGATTGAAACTTGCTTTGTGCTTTTCAATCAGCTCGCTTTTCGCAGCCAACGGAATGTGGGGATTGTTGTGCGGCAGGTAGAGAAAGAACGGTCGGTCCTTGTTCGATCGGACAAAGTCGATCGCGTGAGCGGTCAGATCGAACTCCCCTTTGCCCCCTTCGTCGGCAGACGGTGTTGTGTTCGGCTTTCCGGCATAGACGACATCGAAACCTTGCTCCTTCGGCCCAAAGCCCGCCCCACCGAGATGCCACTTGCCGATACAGGCCGTCGCATAGCCCGCTGACTTGAGATGCTCTGTAAGCGTCACGTGCTCCAGCGCGAGCTGTTGATTGATCTGCGGATGTAGCAGCTTCTGCGAAGGGGCGTCCGCTCGTCCTGGCAAGAAGGTCGTCAGATGCAATCGAGCGGGAGTCAAACCGCTGAGGATCGCCGCTCGCGACGGCGAGCAAATCGGCTGAGCACAATAGGCCGACGTGAAGCGAATCCCTTGCTCGGCCATACGATCCAATCGCGGAGTCGCCTGATCCTGTCGCCCGTAACAACGGAGATCATTCACTCCCAAGTCGTCCGCCAAAATGAAGACGACATTGAACTTCTCACTCGCGCGACAGACTTGGCCTTGGATCAACGTCACCAAACCTGCGAACAACAACACAGACCACAAACGCATAAAGCGGCTCGCGAGGGTTAAGAAATGCGAAAAACCAGTAGCCTTATCGAGCGGCACGGTTGCAAAAAAGGGGTGGCGTGCATTTGAGAATCGAGCCGCATTTGGTGGCGTCTATTCTCCTTCTGAGTGTCCAAACAGATGCCTCTGTGTCAAAAGCCCTCTCGCTGCAATGATAATGAAGAATTTGACATTTTGGTTTTCTGTTGATTTTTCAAACAATTCTCACGTAGACTCGTAGGTTACCTTTCTCAGGCACTATTTCCACTCCTTCACTTGTTTCAATTCTGAATGGTCCGCAAAAAGGCGAAATTATGAAGTTGGTAAAGTATCGAGCGTTTACGCTAATCGAACTGTTGGTGGTTATTGCGATTATTGCCATTTTGATCGCGTTGCTGTTGCCAGCAGTGCAGCAGGCTAGGGAAGCCGCCCGTCGAAGTCAGTGTAAGAATAATCTTAAGCAGTTGGGTTTGGCCATTTACAATTATTGCGACAACAACGGGTCGAAGTTGCCGTCGAACACTGGCCGGCGCATCGCGAGTGGTGGGTGGGAAGTCTGTTGCGATAACGGTGCCAATTATCTCACCCACCTTTTGCCGTACATTGACCAGGCCGCACTTTTTAAGTCGATCAACTTTAGCGGCAACAACGGCAAGTACCCTCTTCCGAGCAGCAATCCGATTCCATTTCAGAATGTAATTTTGCCTCAACTCCGCTGCCCAAGCGATACGGCTGACGGGGCTCAGCCTTATACGAATTACTGCGCCAGCCAAGGGCCTCAGACTGCCTGCATTCCGGGTGGAACTACCTGCGCTCTTTATGCGGCGATCCAGACCACCTATCCCCAGGTCCAGTTTGGAAGCTGCAATCAAATGAATGCTGACCCCAACAACGTCAAGGGTGTGATTAGCAATCAGGGTTACTCAGCGCGCCTGCGTGACGTGACCGACGGCCTCTCGACCACAATCTTTATGGGTGAGACTCGCCCCGAGTGCTCTGATCACGAGCCCAACAGTTGGGCAGCCGTGAATTCACACTGGATTACGACCACGGCGCCAATCAACTTCAATACATGTCCTGGCACCCCTGGCTACGCCGCCGGGACATGTAACGCTACCAATCAGTGGGTCACGTCAATGGGGTTTAAGTCGGTACATACTGGCGGTGCACACTTTCTTATGGGCGATGGTACGGTTAGGTTTGTCAATCAAAATGTAGATTACGTGCTTTATCAGCGACTTGGGGCTCGAGCTGACAGGAATCCTGTCGGCGAATTCTAAGCTACTCAGCAAAGCCTGCTCATGCATTCTTTACGAAGGTCAATTCGTCGGTTACGCGACTGATTGGCCTTCTTTTGTTTGCTTAGCTATCTTGTGCCTCATGAGGCTGCCATCTGCGTCGGCGGTTAATTACGGTATCGTATCGTGAAAAGCTAGAGGTATGACATTAGCCCCCCATGTTTGGCATCAACGTTTCATCGGGAACCGTAGTTTGTATATGATCGGTTTACGATGTCATTGAATATCGTAGATCGCGCGAAATTCAATGTGTCGCGGCTCACCCTTGTGCTTAGCGTTGAATAAAAACCGCAACTTCCGATTTACTTCTTCTCGGCCACCACCTCATCTGTACATCATTTGCTTCAGTCAGACAATCAGTTCGGAGGATCAAAATTGTGCTCAACAGTGGAATGAATTTGGTAATCACTTTTTGCTTGGCGGGATTAGTCTCTTGTGGATGCAGCTCCGAGGGCGGGGCTCGACCGCCGATGGGGAAAGTTAAGGGAACTGTCACGCATAAAGGCAAACCGGTGCCAGGTGTGTCAGTGAACTTTGTCAAGGAAGGCGCTCCCCGGGGGGCCAGTGGGATCACTGATTCAAATGGTGTCTACAAGTTGACAACTTTTGATTCTAATGACGGGGCAGTGCTGGGAACTCACAAGGTATTTTTGGCCGAAATTGAAGCTGCTGCGCCGGGCCAAAGTGGCGAGGAGATGACACCTGAGTCTCTCGGAAAGATCGTCGGTGACGGGAAGTTTGACACATTTAACAAGAAGAGCCAGAAGGCCGGAGCAATACCAGCGAAATACACAGATCCCAAAGCGACTCCGCTGAAGTTCACGGTTGATCCCGGTGAGAATGAGAAAAACATCGAGATTGAAGACTAACCCGATCGATACAGTGGCTTTATTATGACTGTGTCATCTGTTCGCTTGTGGTCCGCAGTCGCCGCATCGATCGTGCTTGCTTCGGCATTGGGACTACTGGTGACATATAATGAAGCCGGTCCTAGTCGCGATGTTGGCATTGCATCTCTAAGCAACACAACTGCTGACCATGGCTATGCTGGCTGGTCTGCATGCATTGAATGCCACCCTAGGCGAGTGGAGGAGTTTAAGCAGACCCGCCACTTTAAAGCTTTAAAGTTGGCTGATCAGGCCGTCTTGCCAAACGGCTTTTTTTCTGGCCACAACCAATTCACCCCCCCCGGATCTCCGGTGCGTTTTGAAATGAACGCTTCTCCCAAACCGGAGGTTTCCGCAGTCTCGCTGAGTCATGTAGAGACTTCGAAGACTGTCTCCCCGATTTCATTCGTGTACGGTTCCGAAGCCGGGACTGATGAAGTCTATTTTGTTCGACGTGGCGAAGAGATTTTTGAGTTACCAATTGTTTGGATGCATCATCAAGACAAATGGGGGGCAACTTTGTTTGATCCCTATGGATCCGACGACCTCTCTCGCCCTTTGGCTCCGCAGTGCCTTGAATGCCACACAGTGTGGGTTGACCATAAACGCGGGACGTTAAATCGCTATGGCGCATTTGAGCCTGAAATGCTTGGCGTTACGTGCGAGCGGTGCCATGGACCGGCAAAGGAGCACGTAGCTCATCACAAGGACACTCCAACTGACAAATCGCCTAAAAGAATTCTAAATCCCAAAACACTAAGTCGCGAACGCCAGATGGATATATGCGCCCAATGCCACACGAACGCAGTGCGGCATCGTCGGGCTCCGTTTAGCTATCGACCTGGCGAGGATTTAGGCAACTCCTTTTTCGTTTTGGAAATGGAGCACCCCGAACAAGACCGCGTTGCCAATCAAGTGCGCTACCTTAAAGAGAGTCGATGCTATCAGCAGAGTGAATCGCTAACTTGTACCACTTGCCATGACCCGCATCAAAAAAGCCACCGTGGCGACACTGCGAAAACCGCACGTTCCTGTTTTGCATGCCACAACCGAAGTAGCTGTGGCGAGCAACAGCGGATCCCCGAACCACTGCGAGGAAAATGCACAGAATGCCATATGCCAAAACGCACCAAAATACAGATAGCGTTTGACACTGAGGACGGAAACATCGGCTTCCCTGCACCAAGATTTGAGCATCGCATCGGAATTTATCCGGAGGCGGGAAAAGAACTGCTGGTAGATTGGTACAAGTCGCAGCCAAACGCTATCACCTCTGAAGTATACAGCCAGCTCGAATCTGACTTATCGGAATATTGGGTGAACGTAGCCAAGGACGCAGAATCTCAGCAGCGGTTCCTC
>CAIJTL010001069.1 GCA_903823545.1 uncultured Planctomycetaceae bacterium | reverse complement strand
GTGCCTGGATTCTGCCTCATGAGACGAAGACGAGCTTCGGTTCTGATTGGCGATCACGGTTGTCTCAGATTTGGTCCGGATTGATTTCTCGCCTGCGAGGTGAGTCCGCGCCGCAGCGAATGCGAGTCGAGTTCTACGAACGCTTTTTGCGAGTCCTGAAGTCCGGCGGCCACGAACCGTTACCGAGTCAAACGGCTGCGGAATTCGTCAGCGACATGCAGCCTCATTGGCAAACAAAATTAAACGCAACGGAACTTGCCGCGTTGCCTCCCACAATTGTCGCCGAGTTTTATCGAGTCCGCTTCGGTGGCGAATCGCTGTCGGTTGATGAACTGCGACAACTGAATCGGCAGTTGGAGAATTGGGAGGAGCAATGGCGTCGCCGCGATCGCAAGAAGTGATGCGTACGGATTCGGAGGCCGTTGCTCAAACTACCGTTGCTCAAACGGTTGAAGTGATCAGGTCGCGGTGGTCGATCACTCCGCAGGCCGGCATCATTTTGGGGACCGGCTTGGGATCGCTGGCGGATCACATTGCGATCGCAGCCAGTTGGAGCTTTGACGAACTGCCGCACTTCGCTCGCTCGACCGCCGACGGACATCGCGGTCGCTTGCTCGGTGGCACATTGGGTGGTGTTCCAATTTTGGCGATGGATGGTCGGTTTCATGCCTATGAAGGTTACTCGCCACAACAGATCACGTTTCCCGTGCGAGTCATGTCTGCTTTAGGCGTGCAACTTTTGATCGTGTCGAATGCGAGTGGCGGCTTGAATCCTTCGCTGAATTCCGGCGACATTGTGCTGATCGATGACCACGTCAATTTGCTCGGTGCTGAATTCGCTCGTTTCGCACGCGCTTCGCGTACGCAACAAGCTGATTGCTGCGAACTCTATTCAGCACAATTGCTCGAACTCACCGAACGCATTGCTGCGAGCGAACAAATCCAGGTTCGCCGAGGAACGTACATCGCCATGCTCGGCCCAAATTACGAAACGCGAGCGGAATATCGTTGGCTTCGAACTCTGGGCGATGTCGTCGGCATGTCGACGGTGCCAGAGGTTCTCGTCGCGAAAGAGATCGGCTTGCCTGTCATCGCCTTTTCAATGGTCACGAATGTGTTTCGGCCCGATGACATTCAACAAAACCGCAGCGAAGACGTGATCGCAGCCGCTTCAAACGCTGAGCCCAAACTGCGTCAACTGGTGGCTCACCTACTCATTGAATTGAAGTCTGACCGGGATCAGTCGTCACAGGTTTCAGACTCGGCGGCTCGTGTTGCTAGCCGACATTAGTCTTCGATATTTGGATCGTCGGTTTCAAACTCGGTTGGATCGCAGAAACAATCAAAACCGAGCCAGAGGGCGCGAGCGAACCGAAACCAAAACAGTGGCCAGAGTACACAGTAGAGCCCCAACGGAACCGCGATCCACTCTTTGGGAACATCGAAGCCAAAAACCGAGATCATGTAGACCGCCGTCGTGATCGCGGCGGTTTGACCGTAATTGAAGTACGTCGAACCCAAGAAGTAGCCGGGGGAG
>CAIJTL010001068.1 GCA_903823545.1 uncultured Planctomycetaceae bacterium | reverse complement strand
CTGGCGCTCTCGCACTGAAGCATTCACGATATCCGGTCACAAAAGCTGGACTACTGGAACTCACCAAAGTTATCCGCGAACAACGAGCACTCGACATCAAACACGACTCGGGCATCACCGCCAAAATGCTTGAGCGTCAACAACTCGACGGCCACGAAGTCATTCTCTTTTCGATCGAATACGACAACCACACGCTGGCCCCAGACGCCAAGCACGAATACCGCAAAACTCTGATCTACGTTGACGCAACAACAAAATTTCCGGTTTGCGTACGCACCTTTGGCTGGCCCGACAAGATTCATGGCGCAAACCCGGAGAAGCTTGATCAAACAACGCTACTGGAACTCTACGCATACAAAGACATCGACTTAGCACCACGGATTTCGCAAGAAGAGTTCCTCCGAGAAAAGCTGTAACACTACGAACAGACAACCTGATTCACATGATGCAACACAACCCAGCACTGAGGATTCCTCAGCGCTGGGTTGTGTTGTTTTATGCGGGAAAGTAAACGGGGCGTGTCGCGAGCTTGGGGCAAGAAGCGATTTCGACACTAGCCCGAAGCGTGAGCCTGGGCGATTCTGCGCCTGATTTACCGACGCCCTCGCTCACGCTTCGGATTACTAATCTCGTTTTGATGCCAATTAAACATTCAGGGAGTCCTTCGGAACAAAGTTCGAAGTGACTCGCCTGCGTGTCACCCAAGTTCCTTGAGTCCTCGCCTACATTCTGCAACTTCACCGATTGCGCAATTCATGACACCGCTCCCGAAACTTCGCCTGGGCTCCATTGAGCTCGACTTTCCTGTCGTCCAAGCAGCGCTTAGTGGCTACAGCGATTGGCCAATGCGCGTCATCGCCAAACGGCTGGGAGCCCCGTACACACTTTGCGAGGTGATGCTCGACAAGTTCATCAACGAATTGAAAGACCGCCACCACACTCGGCGTTTTCTGTGGATCTCTGATGAAGAACATCCTGTCGGCGGCCAGTTGATGGGAGCGGTTCCCGAAGAATTCGGCCCCGCCGCCGTGAAGATGGTCGAAGCGGGATTCGATGTCATCGACATCAACTTTGGCTGCCCAGTGAAGAAGGTGCTTGGACGTTGTCGCGGCGGTTTTCTACTGAGCCAGCCAGGTACCGCGCTCGAAATCGTCAGCCGTGTTCGTGAGGCAGTTCCTGCTCACGTCCCTGTGACGGTCAAAATGCGACGCGCACTCGATGACCGGCCCGAAAGTCGTGACAACTTCTATGAGATATTCGATGGTGCCTACGCACGCGGAGCGGCGGCAATCACAGTTCATGGTCGCACTGTCGAACAACGTTACAACGGCCCCAGCAACTGGGACTTGCTCCGTGAGATCAAGCAACATGCCGGAAATCGAGTCGTCCTCGGGAGCGGCGATCTTTTCACCCCCGAGGCGTGCCTCAAAATGATGGAGTACACCGGCGTTGACGGCGTCACTGCGGCTCGCGGAGCGATCGGCTATCCGTGGATTTTTCGCGATGCACGAGCACTCGCGGCCGGCCAACCACTGCCACCTCTGCCTACGCTGCACGAACAACGAGACATCCTGCGCGAGCACTTTCGGCTCGCCATGCAAATCTATAACGAAAAACGCGCAGCGATCATGCTCCGCAAATTTGGAATCAAGTACTCGGAATTGCACCCGCAGTTTGAAGTTGTCCGAGAAGCATTCATTCACGTTTCCAGTCTTGCCGAATGGGACGCTGTGCTAGCGAAGTGGTATTTCGATGACTTGCCGGGACGTCGTCGCGAGGTTCACGAGGACTCACCGATCCAGGCGGAGACTTGTGAGATCGGCTAACCACAGACTGATTAAACCGGTCGCAACAGTCTTGCGAACAATGTCTGCCAGGAGATTTACAGGCTTTCTATCACGTTCCTAAACTCATTCCACTTTTGCCCCACCAAGACGTGCGGCACCAACTTCACTCTATCGAGTTAGCAAAGGCACCCAACATGCTCCGACTCCGATCTTTGCGTCCCAACGTCCGTCGCCAACGTCGAGCCTTTCCCAATGAGGCCCAACAACTGGAAGTCCGCATGGTCCCGACGGGAGTCGTGACGCTCGCCCAGACTGCGGTCGGCCTGAAAATTACCGGTGACGTGCATAACAACCGCGTTCAGATCGACGTGATGTCCGATGGTGCAACGATTCGAGCCATCGACGAGGACACCATCATTCGTGTTGGCAAGGTTGACTTTGCGCCCGGCACCGCGGTCTCGCTCGGCAGCAGCGCCTCATTCTTGGGTAATTTGGCCATTGATTTGAAGCAGGGTGACGACGTTTTGGTTGTGAACGTGGGCGAAATTGATGACGAGGAGTCACCAAGCATCTCCGCAGGAGATGCCACAGATACGGTCATTTCAGGCAACTTGTCGATCATTATGGGTGCAGGAAACGACGACGTCGCTCTTGTTATCGAGAACGGAAGCATCTCCATCGGAGGAAATGCGACTGTCGATTTGGGGAGCGGAAATGATCACCTCTTAGCCGTTCCTTACGATGAATTCTTCAGTGGCGGCGAAGGGGGACTTGGGTTCTTGGGAGGTTTCTTTGGAATCGGAGATGAATTCCCAGAAGACGTCGACACCACGCGTGAAGTCGTTGATCTCGTTGTCAATGAATTCGGAGGGTTGAAGGTCACTGGCAACCTCAGTGTGATCGCTGGTGCTGGCAATGATGCCGTTGGCATGATTGGAGTCGTGGCCGGTCGCGACTTGAGCGTTAATATGGGGGCTGGCGAGGATCTCTTTGGTGCGACCATCGTTGG
>CAIJTL010001067.1 GCA_903823545.1 uncultured Planctomycetaceae bacterium | reverse complement strand
CTCGCACTGGTTGATGTCACGAAGGATCGAGTCTCCGGCGAATGGACCTCAGAGGACGGCAAGCTGGTCTCGCCGAAAGCGTTTGGCTCGCGCATCGAGCTGCCGTACCAACCCCCCGAAGAATATGAGTTGGTCGTCATCGCCGAACCGCTCGACGAACCGAACGGCTTAATCCTCGGCCAGCGTTTGGGGGATCAACGATTTCAAGTGTTGATCAACTACGCTCAGAAAGAGGGGGCTCCGGTCAGTGCGATCGAGAACATCGACGGCAAAAACGTCGGAGCGAATGTCACGACGATTCAACGACCATTACTCACACAGAACCGGCTGTCTCAAATCATCTGCACGGTCAAGAAGGACTCCGTCACGGTGATGTGCGACGGCCAAGTCTTGATTGACTGGCGGGGCGACGCAAAGCGACTGAGCCTATCCGACTATTGGAAGACCCCGCACGACAACGTGCTGTTTCTCGGAGCATACGACTGCCGCTACCGCTTTCACCGCGTCACGCTGACTCCGTTGAATGGCGAAGGAAAGCCTCTTCGTTCGGAGTGACGTACTCAACACTCTGCTCGCTTATGTTTTCGGCTCACTGCCAATTGTGTTGAACTATGAACATTTCCCGCAGAGGCGCAGGGTTCGCGGAGAAGGCATCACTTCTGGGCTCTTCACACTCTGCGGCCCCTGCGCCTCTGCGGGAACACTTTTGGCAATAACCTGTTTCACAACAGATGGCAGCGAGCCATTTTCTTCAAAATGTTGGGAGGGCCGAATTGATTGACGAGGTTTAGTCCGAATGATTTTCATTTTGCCCAACGCGATTGAGCTCCCGCTGCCAGCATTCGCGGATGAGGTTCAGTTTGCGTTCAACCGATCGCACTGAGAGTTTCAATTGGTCAGCGATCTCTTCATTGGTTTCACCCTGCATACGAGATATCGCGATTCGGCGCAGAGTGTCGTTGGCGAGCATCTCTAGCAGCCGCTGATGCTGTTCGTTCAGAGCTGCCAACATGGACGGAGTTGGCTCGTTGCGGACGATCTGGTCGAGGCCACGCGCGTCCGAACCGGTGGCCGGATTGAGAAACACCGACTCTCCGCGAACGTCGCCGCCGCCTCGTTTGAGTCGAGTCTCGCGTCGAACATAGTTGACCAGCTTGTGATTGGTGAGATGTAGCAACAGGTGCCACAGATCGTCGCGCCGCACATGATCGGCAAACTTCCCTCGCGCGGCACCGACGCACAAAGTCTGGAAAACAGATAATGCAATGTCTTCTTCGTCGGCCACACGTTTGGGCGCGTCTCCCAATTGCTTCCGAGCCACCGTCACCAAACGCTCGAAGTAAACCGTCCACAGCCCTTCCGCTGCCTGCGGATTCCCAGCTTTCAACTCCTCAAACAGCCGAGAGATCGAGACGTCGTAGTTCGAGTCGTTCATGCTCTGCTTCAATTGTCGATGGCGGTTAAATGATCGTCCGAAACATCGGACCTGATTCGCTCAAGATAATGCGACATCAAGTTCGAATAGCAATCTCCGGAATTCAATGGCGTCGGGTTCGTTGATG
>CAIJTL010001066.1 GCA_903823545.1 uncultured Planctomycetaceae bacterium | reverse complement strand
TCGTTGGTCGGTTCGTCCAGCACCAGCAGGTTCGACGGCTTCGTCATCAGCTTTGCGAGCATCAGCCGATTCCGTTCGCCGCCTGACAAGTACCGCACCAGCGTCCGAGCGCGATCGGGCGAGAATAAGAAATCCTGCAAATAGCCGAGCACATGCCGATTTTGCCCGTTGATCAGCAATTCTTGTTTGCCGTCGCCGACGTTCTCTTGAGCGGTCTTTTCTTCATCGAGTTGCTCGCGCAGTTGATCGAAGTACGCGATCTCCAGCTTCGTCCCGATCCGCACGGTGCCAGTCGTCGGCTTAAGTTGTCCCAGCAATAAACGCAGCAGCGTGCTTTTGCCGGTCCCATTGCGCCCGATCATTCCGATCTTGTCCCCGCGCATGATCAATGTCGAAAACTCATTGAGGATATTGCGATTGTTTGCGTCCTCTTCGCCGTAACGAAAGGTGATTTGTTTCGCCTCGACCACCAACCGGCCAGAGCGTTCGACTTCCTGAACTTGAATCCGCACGTTGCCGACTCGGTCCTTGCGCTGACGTCGCTCTTCACGCATCTTGAGGAGTTCGCGAATGCGGGCCTCGCTGCGAGTTCGTCGTGCTTTGACTCCCGCTCGAACCCAAACCTCCTCTTGAGCCAGCTTCTTGTCGAACAGCGCTTGGTGCTGAGCCTCGACTTCAAGAGCCGCCTCTTTGCGTTTGAGAAACGTCGAATAGTCGCACGGCCAATCGAGCAGTCGACCGCGATCGACTTCGATGATGCGAGTCGAGAGTTTTCTCAAGAAAACACGATCGTGCGTCACGAAGATCAACGTGCCGCCGTAACGAACAAGAAATTCTTCGAGCCACGAGACCGCCTCGATATCCAAGTGGTTCGTCGGTTCGTCGAGCAGCAGTAAATCCGGTTCGCTGACCAATGCCTGCGCCAACATCACGCGGCGTTTCATTCCGGACGAAAGTTCGGCGAACCGCGCATGCGGATCGAGGTTCATCTTCGAGATGATTTGCTCGACCTGTTGCTCAAGCTGCCAAGAACCTTGCGAGTGCAGTTCCGCTTCGACGAGTTCGTACTCTTTGAGCAGGGCAGGGGAGGGCTTCTCCGCCACTTGCTGACTCAACGCCAGAAATTTCGATAACACAAGTCCGGCGGCACCGTGTCCGGTAGCGACAACTTCTTGCACGGAGCTTGCCGTCCCGCCGGGGACTTCTTGCATCAGCCGACCGATGCGGACGCCGTTGCCACACGCGACTTGCCCTTCGTCCGCTTTAAGTTCGCCGCTGATCAGCTTCATCAACGTCGATTTACCGCTGCCGTTGCGGCCGACCAGTCCGACTCGTTCGCCCCGTTCGATTTGCAGGCTGACATTATCTAATAGGTATTGCCCACCGTAGCCAAAGCAGACTTCGCGCACACTCACCAATGCCATGAACGACCTCAACAAAACGACGAAAGAAAAACAGACACGATCCTAGTGAGCCGGGCGGCGTCAGCCCCCGGACAAAACGAGGCCGTTGCAAGTCCGGGGCTGACGTCACCCGGCTCGCCAGGAAAATAGAAACTGGCTTGATTAACGCATCCCACCTGGCGATGCGAGGGACTGTGGCAACTCTGGCCGTTGATGTGTGGCGGGGATTA
>CAIJTL010001065.1 GCA_903823545.1 uncultured Planctomycetaceae bacterium | reverse complement strand
TGTCAGCGTCTTGTCCACCCCACGCCATGAGATAGTGAGAATTCTTGACCAACTCATTACGAGTTTGTTCGAGCTTGTTGTCCCAACGCATCACGTCGATCGGCAGTTGAAATGGCCAAGTCGATGTCGCACTGCGATTGATGACGGCATCTTGATGAGCGGTCAGTTGTGCAATCGCCTCCGCATTTTGAAGCCCCATACGCAACGGCGTTGACCAGTCCCAGCCGATCGAAGCGAGCATCTGGCGGACGTGTGGTCTCTGCAATCGCTCGACGAACCCGTCTCGCATAAAGCCTCGTTCGGAGTTCGTCCCAAGTAGCAGCAACTCACCCGGAGCCATTTCGACGGCGGCGATTTCTCGAAAGATTGACGACATTGTCTTCGCAAGAATGCGAACCGACTTCGTCGTGAGGTCGACGTGTTGAAAGCGAAGCGCGAACAAGCCCTCTTCGTTCACGCACCCCGCCATCGCACGGAGCGATTCCTCAGTGAACCAGACTGCCGATTGAGGCAATGAGGGCTGATCGGGAGACGAGATCACAAGATCAAACTTTTCTTTGAGCGTTCGCACGGCAATCGACGGATCGCTGACTCGAGTTTCAAAGCGGTCGTCCGCAAATGGGCTTAACGCTCCTGCTGGCTCCAGCATCTTGTGACACAAATCGACGACCCCACGGTCTGCTTCAAGACACAGAACTCGCTGCACGGGAAAGGCAGCGGTCGTTGAAAGCGGTTCGCCGGCTCGCATGCCGAGTAACAAAACATGCTGAGGATGTTCATGGACTACGAGTGACAACAGGCTCGGCAAAACCTCAGGAAGGTATCTCGGAGCCATGTCTGCATTGGTGGCGAGTGTCCCCTTCGGAACACCGTTCTCTCTCACCAAAAACTGCGACCCACGAGCCTTCCACGCAGTGAGTGTTCCTCGTTCGGATTCCACAACGATTGCCGCACGACAATCATCCATGACCGCAAGTTGCTCCCACGGAGCACCAACCCGAAAGGCCATAAAGACGTTCGTATCGAACAACAACTTCGCTGCCAACGCGGGGCGATAACGAACGAATGCTGGCGCAGAAACGGCCATCACGGCTATCGCCACAATGAAGCCAATTCGCAGTCGCGCGAACACCCCGACGTTCTTGAATTCACGAGCTTGTGCAATCCAACTGCGCCAATCGCCACTCAAAGCAGATGCAACCAGCAACATACCAATTGCGGACATCGTCATCGCGAATACGCCGATAGACGGAAGCAACCAGTTTGCCATCGTCGCGGCACTCACTGACAAAAGCAGTGCGGCAGTCGAACCGATGGACTGAATTCGCGACGAAGCGTGTGAGTTCACAAGCAGGCCGCCGCAATACGCGATCGGTCCCAAAAACACCGATGCAAAGCACAGCCGAAGCGGCATCAACAACCACACTTGAGAAACGTTCGCGTTTTCAGACAACGCTAAGTTCACCGACATCGGAAACATTGCCAAACAGAATGCAAACCAACTCGCCGCCATCACACCACCAATGAATGATGTTTGGACGGACGCCCGTCGCGAATTCGACCAGACTGTTCCCGCAGCCGCACTCAACATCAACACGGCCCATTCGGTCGCCATCAAAGCAAACGAATCGGGGACGATCTGGCGGACTACCCGCTGGCCGATGGCCCACAACAGTCCGAGGGCAATGAACGAGATACTCCAGCAGGTGATTCGAGTGAATGACGTGCCTGATGGCGGCAGGACTTCACGGCCAGATTGTGCGACCTCGCCCCTTGCTGGTGTCGCCATCAAACCAATCATCGATTGGAGAAACGAGACCAACCCCAACGCAGATGCGACAACCCCGCATGTCTGTGGTCCAAGCCACGGGCAAATTCCGAGTCCACCGAGACAAATCCCGAAAGCGAACATCACGATGTGCGACCGGTGAGTCAGAACCATCAATGTGCAAATTGTGGGAACACCGAGCGCAATGGATGCGATCACTGTGAAAGAAGCAACCTGAGCCAACGTCGACGCGAATGGATCGCTTCCCGCTGCAGCGATTGTTGACCAGACAACATTCAGAATCCTTGGAATGGCGAGCGTCGATGCCGACAACAAGAATAGTCCACACGCCTTGGCGACCGGACC
>CAIJTL010001064.1 GCA_903823545.1 uncultured Planctomycetaceae bacterium | reverse complement strand
GGCTTGATGGCGACGGGCTGTCGAGTGCTCGACGCGGGGATTGCGACGACTCCGACCTGTGGAGTGCTCGTGCGGCATCACAATGCGGCGGCCGGATTGCAGATCACGGCGAGCCACAATCCGATTCAATGGAATGGCCTGAAACCGTTTTCTAAAGCGGGAGCAGTGCTCAACGCGGCTCAAGGCGAAACGCTGTTGAGCATTCTCACGAACAAGTCGTTCAAACTCGTCGGCTGGGAAAAGTTGGGATCGGTGGAAGTGCTCGACGACGCGGCGGCTCCGCATGTGGATCGAGTCTTGTCGCTGGTGAATGTTGCTCGCATTCGGCAGCGGCGATTCAAGGTAGTGCTCGACTGCAATCATGGTTCGGGTGGCGTGGCGACTCCGAAGTTCCTGCAAACGCTCGGTTGCGACGTGACCGTGTTGGGGGGGACGCCGGATGGCCGCTTTGAGCATATTCCCGAACCGTTGGCCGAGAATCTCACCGGCTTGTGCGACGCAGTGAAGCGGCTCGGAGCGGATGTTGGTTTTGCACAAGACCCCGATGCGGATCGGCTGGCAATCGTGGACGAGAACGGTCGATACATCGGCGAGGAATTGACGCTCGCGTTGTGTGCGGACTTCGTGCTGGCGACTCGCAAGGGGCCATTCGTCGTGAACGGTTCCACCAGCCGAGTCACCGCCGACATTGCCGCTCGACACAGTTGTCCCTTCTTTCGCTCTTACGTCGGCGAAGCGAACGTTGTCACGAAGATGAACGAAGTCGGTGCGGTCTTTGGTGGCGAAGGAAACGGCGGTGTGATTGATCCGCAAGTCGGCTTCGTGCGCGACAGCTTTGCTTCGATGGCTTATGTGCTCAACGGCTTGGTCGACCCGCAACAACGCTTGTCGCAGTGGGCCGCGTCGCTGCCGCAATACACGATCGTCAAAGACAAGTTGGAATGTCCGCGTGAGCGAGTCGACTTGGCCTGCTCGGCACTGAAGGCCGCGTTTCGCGATGCGACTGCTCAAGAAGGAGACGGGCTGCGACTCGATTGGCCTAACCGCTGGGTTCAAGTCCGTGCGAGTAACACCGAACCGATCATCCGCATCATCGCCGAAGCCCCGTCGAGCGATTCCGCGAAAGCTCTCTGTTCGCAGGCGGTCGAGATCGTGAAACAAGCGGTGCGCTAGTGCTTCATCAGTCTTAGGATTTGGGGTTGGTGAGTTCGCAAGAATTCAGATTCAAGTTCGAGGCCGAAAAATAGCTGAATTCTTGCGAAGTCAGCGACATCGCAGCGCAAGTGCGCAATTGCAATACTCGCAAACGAGGGCCCGCCAGACTCTTCCAATGCTTACGCGCTTGCTGTTGCGATTTATTGGACACGGAAGACGTGGAGAACACAGAAAAGCTGTCCTTGCTCCCGAACTGGTGAGTCGTCGAACATCGATTGCGCGACGTCCGAAAAAATCGCGACTTCGGCAACCACGGCTGGCTAATTTGTGAAGCGGCGTGATTCGTCGGGTGGGACCAGCGATAGCGCCGACCCACCAAATCTCGATCAAATGGTGGGCCGGCGCTGCGCTGGTCCCACCCTACAGTTTCTGCAATCCGACGAATTAGCCGACCGTGCTTAGGCAACTTGAAGTCCTTGATCATCTTGGTTCTGATAGTCAACCGACAGCATTGTCGGCCGCGTCTGCGTATGCTGTCGGTCGGTTGAAGAGTTGAAGATCAAGAGAGAGGTTCCTGCGTAATGTCTGACCCTTATCCCACGTTGTTTGCCAGTGATGATGTCGTCGAGCAAGTCTTGAACGACTTCCAGTCGGCATGGAAACGAGGCGAGCCTGCGTCACTTGCAACTTTGTTTGTGCGGATGCAGGGAGAGCCTGAGTCGGTTCGAGAGTCGGTCGAATTGTTGTTGCTGCTACAAGACCAGACGTTTCGATGGCAAATGTGGAAACGTCAACGCATCGCTACGCAAGACACGGCCGTCGTGAGCGATGGAACCGTCAGCATGAGTCAGCGTGCTCCGTTGTTGGAGGACTATCTGCAACACTGCTCCGGCGTGACCAAGCTGGAAACATTGCCGTCGGAAATGATCGCTCACGAATTTCGTTTGCGGCTGGGATGCGGAGATAGTCCGACCGTCAATGAATATCTGGAGCGGTTTCCGCATCAACAATCCCAGTTGGCGGTCATTCTTCCGGCAGCGATGACGGCCATTGATTCCTTTCGCACGGCCACCAATCGAGGAACTCAAACCGCGATCGGACCGGGGGGCGGGAAACCCAAAACACAACCATCGGAGTCCACCGAATCGACGTTGCCGGTTCCTGCTGACTATCGACCGCAGCCTCGAAAAGACCACGGTGCGAGCTCGGCAAACTTCGGACAGTACGAGATTCTGGGTGAAATCGCGCGCGGTGCGATGGGTATTGTCTATCGCGCGCGACACGTCACGATCGAAAAAATCGTCGCTCTCAAGATGATCAAGAAGGAAGGGCAATTTGCTTCGGATCATCAGATCGAGCAATTCTTGAGTGAAGCGAAAAACGCAGGACGACTCGAGCACGACAACATCGTTCGGATCTACGATGCCGGACAAGTCAACGGGCAGTACTACATCGCGATGGCCTTCATTGAAGGGCAAAGCCTTTCGGATTTGGTCCGCGACAAACCGCTCAGCGCACAGCGCGCGGCGGAGGCTGTAGAAACGGTGGCTCGGGCGCTTCATTTTGGTCACACCCAACCGCAGCCCGTTATTCATCGCGACATCAAGCCCGCCAATATCTTGTTGGACAAATCTGGACGTTGTTATGTCACCGATTTTGGAATCGCGAAACGCGTCGAACGAGATGCGTCGGGAAACGAAGCCAAAGATGATGTCGCGGGAACTCCCAGTTACATGCCTCCCGAACAGACCTTTGGCCGAGACATCGGGCCGTGGAGCGATGTCTATTCGACGGGAGCCATGCTGTATCACTTGCTGACCGGCAAGCCGCCATTCTTGGCCGATTCGCTCATGGAGACGATCCGGCAAGTTCGTGACAGCGAGCCGCTGCCGCCAAGCGAACTAAATCCCAAAGTTGATCCCGATTTAGAAGCGGTCTGCCTGAAATGCCTCGAAAAGGATCGCACGAAGCGATACCAGACGGCCGCGGAACTCGCGGATGATCTGCGTCGGTTTCTGAATCACGAGCCGACACGTGCTCGACCCATTTCGCCATTCGGACAGTTTGCCAAGTGGTGTTATCGCAAACCGGTGATCGCCGCGATGACACTCGTCATCGTCGTGCTCCTGGGATGGGTCGCAGTCAGCGCCAAGATCGAGTCCAACGAACAAGCACGTCTGCGAACGATCGCAGAAGACAACGCTCAGAAAGCAGAAGACCAACGTAAGAAGGCTGAGGCGAACGAAAAGCTAGCCAATGAAAATGAGAAGCTCGCGAGCGACAACGCCAAGAAGGAAGCCATTCAGCGCAAGAAGGCCGAAGAAAACGAGAAACGGGCGAGCGACAATGAAAAGCTAGCACTGGACAACGCCAAGAAAGAAGAGATTCAACGCAAAAAGGCCGAGGAGAATGCAGTCCTTGCAAAGAAGAACGAAGGGCTCGCCAAAGCCAGCGAGGCCAACGCGATCGAACAGCGAGCACTCGCGGAAAGCAACCTGCAACGAGCGATTCAAACCGTCAACGTCATTCTAACTCGGTCGGCTGAGTCCAGTTTGAAGGACGTGCCGGGCATGGAAGAGTTCCGCAAACGAGTCGCACAAGATGCGATCGAGCAACTGGAACCGATTCTCAAAGCCAACACCAACCAAAAGGAGGCGATGGAAGCGCGGGCTAAAGTTTTGGTTGTGATGGGCAAGATCGCGAGCCTGACTGGAGCGGACAACGCCGAGAAGAACTTTGAAGCGGCCATCAGTGCATATGAGAAGCTCGGCGAAGTTAGCGGTAAACAGTCCTCGCATTCGCTCGAAATGGTTGCCGCTTATCGGCAGTGGGGCGACAGTCTAACCGATCGCGCCAAAGTCGATCTCTCGTCGACAGCCAACCGCGTGCTCGACAAAGAGGTTGATCAGCAATTGAACGAAGCGCTGGTGAAGTACACGGCG
>CAIJTL010001063.1 GCA_903823545.1 uncultured Planctomycetaceae bacterium | reverse complement strand
TGTTCTTGTCCTCATCCATGACGACTTCCGCATGGAACTCTTCATCGCCGAGTTCGATCAGCTCGCCGTCATGCGGCCCGTGGCCATGGTCGTGTGTGTGAACCTTTCCATGTTCGGCGTCGGGCGCGGTGTCCTTGCCTTTGTCGTAGGTTCGGTACTCATCCCCTTTGTCTCCGCCACAGCCAGCCAGTCCCGACAGAACCAGCATCAACACCACCGGCAACAACCACATTTCCGTTTGACTTCGCATCTCCATTCGCCTTTCGATGTCCCGAGTTTTCAACAGTCTTCATGCGTTCCGTCTGATCACATCCAACACCAATCTCTGCTCACGCCGCGTGAGCCAGTACAGACTTCTCTAGCCGAATCGCAGCCTCTCCCAACCGCTTCGCCAACAGTCGCCATAGCCGGGCCATTTCGTCGCCTGCGAAATTGGTTTTCTTCATCTTCTTCCAGCGGTCGATGCTGGCCTCGCGATGCTTGATGCCAATCCTGCGGCGCAACCAAGTTTCATAACTAATGATCCAGCGGCATGCGGCAGACAGCAGGAACAAAGCACGAGACACGTCGGCATCCGACTCCGGTGAGATCAGCTTCGGTAGGAGGCTGGCATCCCATAGCTCTACGGGAATCTCGTCGCCTGAAAGCAACTGTGGCGTGAAGCCATATCGCATGAGGCATATCGCTCCGTGTGTGCGATCCGAGATCAAAAGTCCCCAACCGCGTAACACGATCCGGCCTCCGCGCCCGATTCGCCGCGAGTACACACTACCAAATCTCTCTTGCCCTTTCGGTGGCGGGATTCGATCAAAGCCGCACGCGACCAACAAATTCCCTTTGCTCCGTTTCACATCTTCGCCCCAGCACCACACTTGCTGATCGAACAGTTTGATCGCGTCGTTGAGCTGTTCGAGCGACAGTCCCATGCGCGCGGCCAATCGTTTTTTGGAAAGCTGAGTCATGCGAGAAATCTCCTGCGTGGCCATTACCAGCCTATCCACTTTCCGAACCAAGCCACTGTGGCGGCGAACGCGCTGGCGGCGAGGGCTTGTCGAGTCAGCAGCTTCGCGGCGAAGCGCCACGATTGTTCGCGAGCAATCGTCAATGCGGTCACGAGGCACGGCAGCAGCACTCCGGCGAGATAGACCGCCGTGAGCACTTGCGTCGCCGTCCACGCGGCGGCCATTGAGCCGGTTTCTTCGCCTCCCGCGAACAGCAGGATGCCGTCTTTGCGAATGCTTGCCAGCAGCACGGGCAACGCGGCTTCGGCGGGGAGTCGGAACAAGCTCATCAGCGGTTGCACGACGGCGGCGGCCTTGTCCAACAAACCGGACCAGCCGAGCACCGACGCAATCAGCGTGATGGCAAAGAAGATCGGCAGCGCCTGAAAGAAAAACTGCCGCAGCGTGCCGCTCGCCTCGCGCCACAGCGAATTCAGACGCGGCCACTCCATAAAGTGACGCCGATCGACGACCAGCAGGTTCAACGCCGACCGAGCTTCGCGCGGCGCGGTCAGTCGCAAGTAAATCAACGTCGTCAGTGCGAGATATCCGAGATACGGCCAGACCAACCACGGTCGGCCGACTGCCGCGAAGACCGCTAGTGTCGCCGGGAATTGGTACGAGCAAGCCGCTCCGAACGCGATGGCCGAGATGCACGAACCGCGTGTGCAGGACGAGCACGATCGCGTGCTGATGACCGCCGGCACGTTGCAGCCGAAACCCATCACGACGCGCACGATGTCTCGCCCCGACAACCCGAACGGCCGAGCCAGCGGATGCAACGCGATGTTCAGTCGGTCGATCAAGCCGCTCGCTTTGTACGCCGCCAGCAGAAACGCATACAGCACGATCGTCGGCACGGCCCACACAAACAACAGCGGCCCCATCGTTACCAAACCGTATTGCCCCGCCAGTGCCGCCTTCAGCAAGTCGAGCGACGCGGGCCACGCTTGAATTGCTTCGGCCAGTGGTTTCAACCAACCACCGATGATCGGGTCCAGCAGTTGAGCCACCGTGTTTGCGAACCAGACCGCGAACGTCGCCGGTCCCATCAACAGTGAGAGCGCCAACACCGGCCCCAACCACGGCCGATCCAACCAACCGGCGGGCGGCTCGACCCGCCAGCCCGTCGTCAGCGTCGGCGATTGCTTTGAGAACTCAGCCGGTTCTGTGAGCGCGATCCGTAATCGCTCGGTCTGTTCCGCAGAGACCGCTCGCGCATCGACGCCGACAAACGACACTCCCGCATGTCGGCTGAGTTCTTCCAACCGTTCCGACGCCGCGACGTTTGCCACTCGGTCGATGAATGTGACGACGACGACTCCTTGCTTGCCCGCCACCAACGGCCACAGGTCTTTGAGGTCGTCGTCCAGATGCGTCCCCGCTGCGATGAGGATCACGGTGTCATGCTCAGCCAGCGATTGCAGCGCGTCGCGTGTCGTCACCGAATCCGATTGCCGTTCGATGCCCGGCGTGTCGATGAGCGTTCGCTCGCCCCAGCGATACGCCGCACACGCCAGCGTTGTTCCCTTGAGGTTCGACACCTCTGGCCGCTCGCCCGTGAGTGATGCGATCAACTGCGACTTGCCGACCGACTCTTTGCCTATGACGACGACCCGCGGAGCCGCAGCTCGCTGCGGATTTGGTGGATTGAGAATCGGAAGCGAATGATTCCTGGGGCTCTCTTCGTAGCCACGTTCGCCAGAGCGTGGGCCTTTGGTCGTAACAGTGTTCAATCAGGTGTTGCGGTTTCGCTCACGTTCCAGCGAACGTGGCTACGACGCGAAATCTCAGCACACGCACTCGTCACCGCAGCATGACAAGTCATCTAAAAACATCCCGTAGTTGCGGTACTCTTCCAACGAGTTCGTATCGATTTCCAGTCGCTCGCCAATCGCTTGCGCGACGACGGCGAAGCGTTGCCGGTACTTGTAGATGAAACAGAAGACATAGTTGTCGTGCCGCAGCATCGGGCCGCTGAGGTACAACCCCGGCGCGATCGTCGATTCGTCCAGTTCGTTGACCAACGGAAATCCGTCGTCACGCCACTCAAACAGGTCTGCGATCAGCCGCGTGCTACCGGAGAAGCCAGTCGCGAGGATCGGTCGGCAAGCCGTTTTCCATTCCCGTTTCTTCGTGTCGTAGATGACATAGCCGTCCGCCGTGCGTTCCACGCGAGTCACGCTCACGCCATCGCATAGTTCGATCAGTTCTTCGTTGCCATCTTCCACATCATGCAGACGATCCCAAGTGAATGGCGACAGCGTGCCACTGGGATCGCTCTCCTGGCTGTCCCAGCAACCTTTCTTGTCGAGCACTCGCACGAACTTTCCTTGCCGCGACAAATGAATTGCCGCATCCATGCCGCTTTCGTAACCACCGATGATGATGGGGTCGTCCCCTTCGATCTTCTTCCACGAACGAACACGGCTGTTGTGCAGACACAGTTGTGCTCCCGGAAAAGGCCGTAGGTTCGGGTATTGAAACTCCCCCGCTGCCCACACGACGGTTCGCGTGCGGATCGTGTCGCCATCAGTCAGCACATCAAAACCGCCGTCCCCGCGCGGCTGGATTGCGTTCACGGTTACGCCGTCTCGCACTGGCAACTGGTGATGAGCGACTATCGCTTCCAAATACTGAGCGTACCGCGCGCCGGTCGGATGCTCGGTCTCCAGCGTAAAGGCTGGCGAGGAATCGAACGTGATCGAGTTCAAGTCCACCATCCGAATCGAGTTCGATGGAAACGACGGGGTTATGAACCGCATCTCCTTCGGCCAGCGCTTGAACGATGCTCCGACGCCAAACCGATCGACAATCTCGAACCGCTTCAGTCCGAGGTCTTTGAGCGTCTTCCCCATCCCAATCCCTGCCGCTCCCGCGCCGACGACCAGGCATTGAAGTTCCTTCGTCCGTGATTTGAAGCCTGCCATGTTGATTCCTATCCCCTTTTTAATCTCAATCTCGTTGCCCGGTCTTGCAGCACGCTCACATTGCGAGCGTAAGCCGTCGCCGTTTGCTCGCTGATCCACCCGCCGACCCACAGCCGCGCGAGGTCTTGTTCAAAGGTCTGCATCCCGCCCGCACTGCCCGATTCCATCGACGAGTAAATCTGATTCCCTTTGCCGTTGCTGATCAGGTTCGCGACAGCCGGAGTCATCCGCAGAATTTCGCTGGCAATTACACGACTTCTTTTGGGCGAGCGTGGGGCGTCAGCTCCCCGTTTTGACGGTGTGCCGGTCGGATCATCCGGATTCCCACCAGTAGGCTGACGCCCACCGGTCGCCTGTCGCGAACCATCCGCCACCAGCAGGTGTTGCACGACGACCGCTTGCAGCACGAGTGACAGTTGCCGCCGCACTCCCGGCTGTTCTTCGGCGGGGAAGACAGAGACCAGCCGTTCGATCACGCCGACGCAGTCGCCCGCGTGTACCGTCGTGAAGACGAGATGCCCGGTCTCAGCAGCGGTGATCGCCGTGCGGATCGTTTTGATTTCTCGAATCTCGCCCACCAGGATCACGTCCGGGTCTTGCCGCAGCGAGGCGATCAAAGCGTCATCGAACGAAGCGGCATCGGTGCCGACTTGCCGCTGGTTGACCAACGACAGACGCGAGTCGTGTAGATATTCGATCGGGTCTTCAATCGTGATGATGTGCCCGCGCCGTGTCTGATTGATCCGATCAATCAGCGTCGCCAGCGTGGTGCTCTTGCCTGACCCTGTCGGCCCGCCGACCACCACCAGTCCATGCGCGAGGTCACACAAATCGTACAACGAGTCCGGCAATCCCAGTTCGGCGAGCGACCGAAACCGATCCTCCAACCGCCGCAGAGCAATCGACAACGCATCACGCCGCTTGAAGACGTTGACTCGAAACCGCGTTCCGTCCTTCGCCGACAACGCCCCGTCCGCCGATCCGATCCGCTCCAACGACTCACGATTCCCTCCCAACGGCAACGACTCAACCACCTTCGCCAGCCATTCGTTCGACGTGACCCCAAGTTCCGTCTGTGGCTCAAGCACCCCTTGCACCCGCAAATACGGCGGCAAGCCTGCGGACAAATGAATGTCCGAAGCATCTCGTTCGCGGCAGAGGATTAGGAGTTCGTCGAGTGTGATCATTGATGTTGCACAGTTCCAACTTTGCCGCGATGCGTTTGGCTTTATCCCGAAGGGATTGAGTCACATAGCCCAGGGTTGCCCGCGCACGCGAGCTACCCTGGGATGAAGATGAATTTGAACCTCTACCCTGAAAGGGTTGTGTCGTTCGCAAAATGTGCTGGCGGAACCCCGTTGGGGTACATGACTGCATCTCTCGATGACCCAGGGTAGCTCGCTGCTCTCGCAACCCTGGGCTATGTGACGTAACTCCTTCGGAGTATCAGCACTGTTTATTTTTTCTCATTCAAATCCACACAAACAGAGTCCACATTCGCCATTCCGTATCGGGGTCGGCTTCGTCCATGTCCAATCGCAGCGGCAGCGCCAGCTTCGCATCACTGAGCGATTTCAGGGCGTCGGCGACATTTGCATACTTGGCGGCGAAGCGAACTCGGTACAGGACCGGTGGGCGGAATCCGGCTTTTGATTTTTGACGATCGACCGCTTCCTTCAGCATCGCTGGGACGATCTGGCCGTCACTGGCCTTCGAGCCACCTCCTTCAGTGGCTAAGCCCGCGTCGTCAATGTGCAGTTGGCGAGACCGCAAGAGTTCCATGAGCTTCTCGACCGTGTCTGTCGCATCACGTCCGCCCCATCGACCGACTTGTTGTTCAAGCTGCGACTTCAATTCCACAAGCCCGCGTTGCGACTGTTCGATCTCCGTCCGCAGTGATTTCAGCTTCGATTGCTGTTCGGCGATTTGAGCTTTCGTGACGGCGGAGGCTTTGGCCTTGTTGAGCTTTGTCTGCTGAGCTTGCAGCGTTTTGTTCAAACTGGGATTCCAGAACCACGAGTATCCCACCAGCACGACGACGGCTGGCAGGAGCAGTGTGACGAACGTTGAACGATTCTGTGTGGTGGTCATGGTTAGTCATTCAGTCGCCGAGCTCGTGAGAGTTCGGTGGGTTGGAAAAAGGCCAGAAGTCTCACGACATCGGCAACCAAAGTGGCGATGGATCGCCGCTTTCAAATTTATCTTTTGGCGACTTTGTTCTCTTTCGGCGGTGTCGAAGCGGGTGAGCTATTTGATGGCAGATCCTTCAAGACGATCTTGAAAGTCCACGGCCCACCATCGGAGAGTTCTCTGGTCGAGGAGATTTCGGCTGGAGACACGAGCCAGCCACACGTCGTCAGTTCGCGCGACAGCTTGCGAGCCAGACTCTGCACGCACGTCGTTCGCAGACAGAGTCCCGACACGCGCGTTTCGCCCGCTTGGCCTTCGATCTTTTTGACAACGAGATGCTCGTCGCGAAATCGCGAAAGTGAGTCCAGCAACTTCGCTTGGCGTTCGCTCTGTCGAGCCATTCCAGTGACAAGCAACTCGACGTCTCGACGCACGTCTGCGGATTGCTTGTTCAATTCGTCCCGTTCTTTCGCGAGCTTCGTTTCGTCTTGCTTGAGCTGGTCTAGAGCCTTGGCTGGGGCTTGTACCTGGTCCAACTCGGCAGTCAGCGACTTCAACCGCAATTGACCAAGCCAATGCCAGCCGCCGCAAAACAACATCATCGCCGCCGTACAGGCCACCATCACAACTCGACGTTGAGTCGCCGAGAGCGGCGGCGTGGGAATCCGTTGCACGGGGACGACGACAGGCTGAGCCGCCAATGTCTCCGCCCACGCGGTGAGCCAGCGTTCGAGCGTTTGTTGGTCGGTGAGCCGCAGGACATTCGCATCTTCCGTAGGGTGGGACAAGGAGCGAAGCGACACTGGCCCACCATCCGGCTGGTGGGCCGGCGCGGCTTGAGGCCGCTGGTCCCACTCTACGGCGGAACCCGCGCCGATCAACACTTCGTCGCATGCGTCTTCTCGGTGTTGTGTTCGCGGCTGAACGTCAACGTCCAATTCGCCGCTCGAGAGTCCGCGAATCGAAACGGTGAGGTCTTCCCAAAATTCAAGTCGTTTCCAAGTGCTGTCACGCGGTGTGGCCGCATGGATCGGACGAGCGACCCCTGCCGGATGTGCGATTCCCAGCAACCGCCCACCTCGTCGCCGAACCGCATCTTCCGCCGCCGATTGCCACGAGTTCGGAACCTGTGTGATCCAGAATTGCGGCTCCGCATCTTGCCCCTTTGACGGCAATGCGACGTGCGATAGAGACGTTTCAAACGCCGCTTGCCCGGTGATGGCTTCGGCTTCAAACGCCAGCAATTGCGAAAGATCCTCTGGGCTAGTTCCTGCCAACATATCGTGTGAGATCGACAACACGCTGGTCGTGGCGTCCGTCGTCAGCAGCCACACGCCGCGCACGCGACGTGGCCCCAAGGCCAACGCCATCTCGACCAACGTGATTGGACTCTCGTCCGCGCCTCGAGCTTGTTCCCAACAGGCAACCAATCGCGGCGACCGCCCACGAAAGTCGGCTCGCACGATTCGGTCGCTAGTCATCAGCAGTAATGTTGTCATGGAGAGAATCTCGTGATTCGTTTTCTCAAAAGTGGTTTCAAAACTAGCCCGACGCGCCAGCGAGGGGTTCCAGGCAGCGAGCCCTTCGATCACTCGCTGGCGCGTCATGCTGGTTGGTGACTCGGCACTCGCCGCAACACAGTCGGCGGCACCGCGCGTTGAACACATGCGCGATTGCCAGCAATCCTCCGCCGAATGGCGTCTGCCAGCCACTCCACAGCGATGCCAAAGAGAGGTCCGGTGCCTGCTTGTCTGTAGCCCGGACGCCTACGTCCGGGCGAACGAGATCGGACGTAGGCGTCCGATCTACGAACGGCATTCGCGCGGTGTGTTCTGGTTGCGGACAGGTTTGTCCCGTTTGGCACACTGCACAGTTGTCGCTCTGCACTTGGCAGCAGTTGTCGCTGATCGCCGCGAGGCAGATGACGCTCAAGCCAATCAGAGCCAACGCCAGCACGCCACAGCGGCGATGTTGGAGGAAGCTCGGAAAGAACGTCGCGAAGGTGATGAAGAGCGCGATCCCCGCCAGCCAGGCATGCACGTTGAAGTTGGCGAACAAGGTTTGCACGGTCGGCGCAAACGCCAGCAGCACGGGCATCGCCACGCACAGCACCGCGACCGCAAAGCCGACTTGATCCCAAATCATCAGTTCTTGTTGCCACTCTTTGATCCATTCCGTCCGCTCCGCCTTCGTCAGCCCGGACTCTCCGTCCCGCTGTCTCCGCCGCCGCATTCGTGTTTTCAATCGCGCCATGATTCCGCCGTCATTCAACCAACAGGTCCACAATATGGGTCGCCCCAGGACGCAAGGTGATGTAGATCGGTTGCCCTTTTGCCACGCCGCTTTGCTCCGCTCGTATCGCGCGTGGTCCAATCGAAAGATTCGTGCTGATCGTGTACGAAACGTCGGCGTTGAACGTTGCACTCACCCTTTGAAGGCTTACGCCGTCTGAACCAATTGCCGCCGTTACACCGTCATCGGTGCTGACCGAGCCGGGACCGATCAATGACACTTTCCAGTCTGTCGTGGTTGCTGGTGGAATGCGTTGGTTGGTGCTGTTCAATCGAAAGAGAGTTCCAGTAATTAGAGTTGCACGCCAAGCTGTCGGTCCTGTCGTTCC
>CAIJTL010001062.1 GCA_903823545.1 uncultured Planctomycetaceae bacterium | reverse complement strand
GTGTAACTCTCACCCGGCATGTCGATCACTTTGCGAGCTGATTCGAGAGCGGTCTTCGCGGCACCAAGTTTCTTCTCGGCTTCCAACTTCTTTTCGGGAGTCGCTCGCAGCAACTCGAGTTCTGCGCGGCTCACGTCTTCATCGGCCTTCGCTGTCGCGGCGATGCGCTCTGCTTGAACCGCGTCAGCGATCAACACGGCTACGTTGTCAGCGAAAGGCTGTTGAGCGCGCGACCGATCGGCTGCCGCTCGTGCTTTAATCGAACTCGGCTGAGTTTCCGCAGCGGCAAGAGCTTTCTCAGCAATCACGACGGCGAGCTTCGCTTGATCAACAGGTTGCGACTCATCAACCGGTTTGCCCTTCACTGATTCCGCTTCGGCGAGCTTCACGCTCGTCGGCAGCTCAAGCAGTTCAAACGATAGGAACTCAACCTTCGCGTCGTAGGTGATGATCTCCATCACGCCCCGTTGCCGCGCGATCGGTAGGCGATACGCGATCGAGTGCTGACCATCGACGACGACATTGATCAACGTGTCGCGCACACGCAGCGTCAGTTCGTGCGGCTTGTTGAGTTCTATCGGACGAGCTTGTGCTCCTTCCGCCGGATAGACGTGATTGCCGCCCACCTTATACGACACCTGCGACTTCGGTCCCGGCGCGTTCGAGCTGAGATAAGCGAGTGTTTCGTTCCCCGCCTCGGTGACATCGAACGTGAGGCCAACTGACTTCCACATTTCGCCACCAGTCGGCACGTATCTCAGTTTGGCTTCAAAGTCTGCCGGGGGGAGTTGCTTTAAACGCAACGCTGCACGCACCGCACCGGCCTGCGACTGAATCAGCTTGCCGTCCGAGTAAGTCCACATGCCGTCACGCATTTCCCAGAGACCAGGTTGCGCTGTCGCGAAGTTCTCCTCAACAACCGGTTTCGATTCCGCCGTCTCCGTCACGTCAGACCTCTTTGGGTCCCTGTCGTCCTTTGCATTCACCGGCTTGTTTTCATCCGCTTTTTTCGCCGCCTCCTCCGCTTCGGACAGTTTCTTCTTGGCCGATGCCAGCGCCGCGCGTGCGTCGGCGATGCGCTGGTTGGCCTGTTTCAAATACGTCTCAACGACGAACGGGCGCAGACCCGGTTGAACCGCTTCAGCAGGAAGGGACAACGGTTCGATCGTTGTTTCGTTCCACGACAAGAATGCTGGAAAGTTCGGTTCGATCACACGAGCCTTGTCCGGATTACGGTCGTCGCCGCGAATGTGCAGAAACGTCTGCGCGTCGAGATTGCAGTCGAACGCACGCGGAATCCCGTCCTTTTCGAAATCGGTCTCGCCAGGAACGAGGTCAGTGCGGACTTGATACGGTTCGAAGATCGCTCGAAAGCGGTAGTAGTCGAGCTGTCCGAACGGGTCGTATTTATGGTCGTGACACTTCGCACAATTGAAGGTCAAACCGAGCATTGCTTTTGAGGTGTGTTCGATCGTCTCATCGAGCCAACTTGTGCGATTGAACTTGAAGTACTGCCGCGCGAGAAACCCAGAAGCTCGTAAACGATCAAGATCGTTCGGATAGAGTTCGTCGGCCGCGAGCATCTCACGCAACATCTGATCGTAGCCTTTGTCGGCATTGAGCGATTCGATGATCCAATCTCGCCAATGCCAAATATGCTTTTGCGAGTTGCGGACTTCGGCTCCCAGACCCCACCAATCGCTGTAACGCCAGATATCCATCCAATGACGTCCCCAACGTTCGCCGTATTGCGGACTGTCGTGCAATCGTGTGACGACTTTCTCATACGCTTCCGGAGAATCGTCTTTCACGAATGCATCGAGATCCTCGCAAGTCGGAGGCAAACCGATCAGATCGAGCGACACACGCCGCAACCAAATGCGTTTGTCTGCCTGTGCCTGGGGTTTGATGCCTCGCTTGTGATGCTCCGCCGCAATGAAAGCGTCGATCGGGTTGTTGTTTGGAGACTTGTCATTCCTAAGCTGAAACTTGAAATCCGGAATTGTCGGCCGCACTGGTGTCTTGAATGCCCAATGATCGCGCGGGTCGCGTTCCGGTTGCTCATCGGACGGAGCTTTCGCTCCTTGAGCGATCCACGCCTTGATGACCGCGATTTCGGCGGGCTTGAGCGGCTCCCCTTCTGGTGGCATTCGTTCGGAATCTTCGGTGGCCGAGATTCGCGATAACAGAAAACTCTCGCTGATATCACTTGGTTTAATAGCGGCACCGCTTGCACCACCTTGAGTAGCAAACACCGCCGTGTCGAGACGTAGCTTGCCTTCTTGCTTCAACACTCCGTGACACGCATAACAACGCGTCTGAAAGATCGGTTTGACCTGCTTCGCATAATCAACCGGCTCGTCCGCATTGGTCGACGAGCCAAGCAACGCGGTAGCAGCAATGATCCAAAAAAGTTTCATGACGTCCCTTCCGCAACTACCTAGCCGTCAGGCACCGTGTGTCGACCCAGTCGATCCCCACTGCTGTTATTTCCAAATAGCTCGCTTCGACAACCTACTATTTCTGACAGCATAGCTCGTGGCGAATGAATGTCATTGGAAGCGTTCGGCTCAACACGCGGAACGTGGTGGCTCCGTCGCTTCGAATCAAGGTGCGCTCAATGTCACGCCTCGTTTCTTCAACACCTCTTCGAGTGTCGCACGATTTGTCTTCTTAGGATCAATCCACGCCGTGACCAATCCTTCCTTGAAACTTGCCGTAGCTTGTTCGACGCCGTCAATTCGGTAGATCGTTTCATACACGGCAAGGCAACAACCTTTGCAGTCGAGTCCGACGACACTGATCTCGACAAACTCCAATTTTTCTTTCGGCGTTTTGCAAACGTCGCGAATGCCGAAGGTCCCTAGCGTGTGAGTTCTCAATAGGTTGTCAAAGCGTTCGATGAGTTGTTCCGGCTTTGGTTTGTTGAAGAGCAAGTCGGCGTCATAAACGAAGGTCGCTTCTGAGTTCTTGAAGTCGACGCTGACCAGCGTCACTTCGGGAATCTTCTCTGCGAAGACTCTCTTCAGATCGGCCTCGCGGTCAGGCGAGAACAAGCCGGTGACTCGATGTTTCACTGGTTTCAATTCGGCCGCTTTGTCATCAGCGATGGCGACGACAGACGTCATCAGTAAATAGCCAAGGGCGCAAAGAATGAGTGGTCGCTTCATGTCACAAAACCTTCTTTGGTGAGCTGGGCGGCGTCAGCCCCCGGATATTCGATCGCGGCAAAGTCCGGGGGCTGACGCCACCCGGCTCGCTTGATTTTGGATGACTACTTCGTTTGAAACAGTTCACTTCGAATCAATTCGTGAATCAAAGTGCGAAAGCCACCACCGTGCTTTTGAGTGTTGTTCACAATCGTGGTGATCTTATCGCGGTCGCTAAAGGCGAGGTCTCGGCCGGTGCTGTAGATCGCGAGTTGCTTGGCGAAATTGCTCAACAGTCGTTCCGAATCGGCGGCGAGCAGCGTTTGAAATTCGGTGACGTCTTTGAAGGTTCGCTCGTTGGGAAGAACGCCCGACGAATCGACCGGCGGGCCGAGTTTGAAGCTGATGCCGATGAATGGGTCGATTGATCCGCGCGGTGCCGGGGCGCCATCGCCGATCGAGCGATACCGCGTTCGCAAGCCACCGAT
>CAIJTL010001061.1 GCA_903823545.1 uncultured Planctomycetaceae bacterium | reverse complement strand
GGTCGAGAACTGAAATACCTCGCCGATCGCCTAAAAACTTCCGGTGGCATCGAAAAACTCAAACGCCTGCTTAATGCAGCGTTACCCAAGGAATACCGCATGGCACTCTAAATCTCATAGAAAATGCGCAACTTCAAAACTGACGCTTCGGGTTAGTTTTGTTGCGCCGTCGCAGCCCTGTGTTTCAAGGTCATTCTTTTCGGATAGCCTCTGAGTCAGCGGCTATAACCCCCGGACAAGCACAAAGCATCCTCAGCAACTCCTTCATTTTCTTGTTCTCTCTGTGCCTCCGTGGTAAATCCCGTCTCGATTCCACACGCCTAGATGAACAGCCTCCCCCTGCCACCGAAACTTAAATCAGAACAACAATGCCGCCTTCGTTTGAAATACCGCCGTTTCGACCGCACCGACTATTTGCTGGAGGTCATCGTCAGACATTGGTGGGAGCGTTCATGCCGGGAAAGTTAGCGCCCGAGAAAGGAAGACTGCATCAAGTAGACCTGCCCGATGGCGAGGCGGTCATTGTTCATGACGATCAACCGGCGGATTGGATGGCTGACGGGCCGATGGTGGTGATGGTCCACGGGCTCGGGGGATGTCATCGCAGCGGCTACATGGTTCGAATCGCCGAGAAGTTGAATGCTCGCGGAGTCAGAGTTTTTCGCATGAACCTCCGTGGCTCCGGAACCGGAGCGGCCCATGCAACGAAGCCGTATCACGGTGGTAGCTCTGATGATCTCCACGCAGTGCTGAGGTTTGTCGAACGACTTTGTCCCAACTCACCGATTACTTTGCTCGGATTTTCGCTGGGTGGAAACATCGTCTTAAAACTATTGGGCGAAGCACCGGATCGAGTCCCTTCCGCCGTTATTCGTGCCGCCGCCGTGAATCCACCAATTGACCTCGAACAATCAGTCGTCGCCTTGAAGCGTTGGACGCTGCGACCGTATGACCGGTACTTCGTCAGCTTGTTGTTGAGTCGCTTAAATGAGCGGAAGCGAACTCAACCGGAAGCACCTCACGTTGAATTTGAACGTCAGCCGAAGCGACTCTTCGACTTCGATGATCTCTACACGGCACCGATCTCTGGCTTTCGTGACGCCCGCGACTATTACAAGCAATGCAGTTCGCACCAATTCCTCGCACACATCAACGTCCCGACGCTGATCCTGACCTCGCTCGACGATCCGCTCATTTCCGTCTCCATGTTTGAACGACAGATCGTTGAGAAGAACTTGTCGCGGCAAATCCAAATCCACATCGCCGAAGGCGGAGGCCACCTTGGCTACCTCGCCCGCAGCAGCCACGACCCCGACGAACGCTGGCTCGACTGGCGCATGGTCGATTGGGTGTTGGCGTAATGGTGAGAGCGGGCCAACCGAGCTGATTCATGTCCCGACCTCTCCGTGTCCTCCACGTGGTCCATGTCCAATTTGTCTGAGCCTGCGTTGTTGGACACGGACCGCACGGAAGACACGGAGAAACAGTCTCGGCTTGCGACCTGACAGAAACCGCGGCGTCTCGTTCCTGGACTAGCAGACAGAGGTTGCGTTGTAACGACTGTGGCGCAGGTGTCTGTCACGACTATTGCAGCAGTCGTCCTCTTGTTGAGTGTTCTGACTGAGTCACCGCGTATCGGGGATTGGCCTGTATTTGGGGTCGTTTTGGCGGATGCAATTCTGAGCAAGTTGTCGTGCGAGTTGTGTCGTTGAGAGGGATGAAAGTGCTGACTCCGTTTGCAGCCCTAAACGCGCGGGTGTCAGTTGTGGGTGTGCTTCCGAATTTCCAAGGGTTCGGTCGCCGCTTTGTTTGTAGTTCCGCCTTCAGGCGGTCTTTACGGAAGAACCGCCTCAAGGCGGAACTACGAACGAATCCCTGTTTTCGATTCCCAGCCTCAACCCAAGCCCCAAGGAGCACGACATGGCTCTCTCGTCGTGGATCGAGTCATTGCGCACCCGTTGTATCGGTTATGCGAATTCTTCTCGCCGTACCTCGTCCCGTAGCTTGGCTCTCCCGAGCCGAGCATCCCGACGCAGACTCGGCTCTGGTGAGCCAAGCTACACGACACAAGCCGCTGAGCAACTCGAAGATCGCTCGTTGTTGTCGGTCTCGGCGTTGCTCATCAACGGGACGCTGAACGTCACCGCTAGCGGCGCGGACAACATCACCGTGCGAGCGAATTCGACAACCGGACGAGTCGAAGTTCTGGGGAACAACAACGTCTTGGTCGGATCGACACCGAACGTGAGTGCGTCGGCCTTAACCGGCCTCGTTGTGACCGGCAGCGACAGCAACAACGTGATTGATCTAAGCGGCGTCACGGCGGCGCAGTTCACGGCGTTGACGAGCATCGTCGTGAATGCGGCTGATGGAAACGACGTCATCACCGGTTCGGTCGATCGTCCGAGCACGCTCAACGGTGGAAATGGCAAAGACACGATCACGGGCGGTTCGGCGAATGACAGCATCAACGGCGGTGACGGCAACGACTCGCTCAACGGCGGACTAGGCAACGACAGCCTCGTTGGTGGCAATGGAACTGACACCATCAGCGGCGACATCGGCCTCGACACGATCAAGGGTGGCGACGGCAACGATTCGATCTCTGGCGGTGACGACGCCGACAGCATCACTGGCGGCAACGGTGCGGACATCATCAATGGTGATAATGGCGACGACTTTCTCAACGGCGAGTCCGGTAACGACGCCATCAACGGCGGCACAGGACTCGACTCAATCCTCGGTGGTGCCGACGAAGACTCAATCAGCGGCAACGACGGTAACGACACCGTCGATGGCCAAGCGGGCAACGACACGATCACCGGCGAACTCGGCGACGACAGCCTCACCGGCGGTGATGGCAACGACAGCCTGACCGGTGGAGAAGGGAACGACTTCCTCAACGGCGAGGCTGGAAACGACTCCGTAATCGGCAACAACGGCGACGACACAATCTTCGGAGGGAGCGGTGTCGATAGTCTACTCGGTGATGGAGCAGACTCGACCAGCACAGATACCGGCAACGATTCAATCCTGGGTCAGAGTGGAAATGACGCGATCGTCGGTGGACTTGGAAGTGACACGCTCGATGGTGGAACAGGTAACGATGTCGTCCAAAGCTCTTTCGCGACAGCAGGAACAGTGAGCGATCTGGGTAGCGACTCGCTCGTCGGTGGCGACGGGAACGACACATTGATTGGCTCGGCTAACGATGACACCATGAATGGCGGGTTGGGCAATGACTCGATCGACGCCGGGCTAGGCAACGACATCGTCTTCGGTGGCTCTGGCGTGGACACGATCAATGGTGGTAACGGCGACGACACCATTGATGGTCAGGGAGGGGCTGATGTTGTTGATGGCGGGGCGGGGAGCGACGTTTTGCAGTGGGATGGGGCGGCTGACGGGAAGGATACTTTGTCGAGCAGTGACGGGGCGGATTCGGTGCTGGTCAACGGGAACGGGGCGAGCAATGTCTTCACGGTTGGCAAGGACAACAGTGGTCGGCTGACGGTGGCGGAGAGCGGGGTCACGCTGACGATTGCGTCGAGCATCAATTACGTGACGGTCAACGGCGGTAACGGCGATGACACGATCAACGTTGGGAATCTCTCCGGCGTGGTCGGGACGGTGCTCGCGATCAATGGCGGCAACGGGGATGACACGATCAGTGCGGCGGGGTCGTCGATCGGCGATGTGCGGTTGTCGTTGAGCGGCGGGATCGGGCTCGATTCGATCACGGGGAGCAGCGGCAGCGACACGATCGATGGAGGCGATGGCAACGATACGGTGCTGGGAGGACTCG
>CAIJTL010001060.1 GCA_903823545.1 uncultured Planctomycetaceae bacterium | reverse complement strand
AGTTGCAAACGGCTGCCGACGCGGACTTCGCGAATCGACCGTTCGTCGTGCATGAAGAGCTGCAACGACTGCAGACCTTGCAGCAGCTCACCGAGGCGGTGAACGCGGCCGGTGTGCTGCCGGGCGGAGTGCAGATCACGTTCGATCCATTGAACCAGGTCTTCAGCATTCCGCTGACATTCTCTCAGTCGTTCGCGCCGGTGGACGCACCGATCGACCTCGGGTTCGAAATTGGCGAGTCACTCTCGCTGTCGACGACGGCACGAGCCGCGATCAGCGCGAACGTCAACGGCGGTCTCTCGCTGTATGTCGATCTCGACGGGCAAGTGTTCGCGGGCACGGGAGGCAACGTTGCTCTCGGCTCGAAGGCGTTCTCGTCGTCGGCATTCACATTCACCAACACGATGGTTGGCCACAAACTGACGCTCGGCAGTGAGACCTACGAGATCAAGACCGTCACGAGCCCACATGAAGTGATGCTGGATCGCAACGCGGTCGCGGTGGCGACGAACGCCGCGTTCAGAGTGAAGGAAGGACTGACGCTGGGGATCTCCGAGGCACATCTCGGTGGCTCGGTTGCGCTCGATGTGACCGACTTGTCTGTCGCCGCGAAACTCGGATTCATCTCGCTCACGGCGGGCGGAGCCGGAAGCGGTTCCAGCATCCACGTTGCGGCGGGTGCGCAGATCGTGCTGGATCGCAACCTCGCGACGAATGATGTGGCGGACACGCAATTCAGCTTTGGCCAGATCATTGATGGCACCGCGACGAACAACATCCATCTCGACTTCACGGGCGATGCGTCGGCTCACATTCGCGGACTCAAGATCAATGCGGGCATCGGCAGCGACTTGCCGATTCCGACCAATGCGGAAGTCGGCATCTATGTGCAAGACCTGTTGAGCAGCGGCGCGGTGAAGACGGTGCTCACGAATCCGTCGCTTCCGTTTGATCTCGCTGCCGCGCGAGCCGCCGGGACGGTCACGGCCTCGGACATCGTCGTTGCGGTTCCCGATCTCAGCTCGGCGTTCGATTTCAGCCAGATCACCTTTGAAGACATCATCACAGGCATCCGCACGGGCATCGACTTCCTCAACGACTCGCTGGCGGATGAGCCGTTTTACAACACGGCGTTGCCCGTCATTAATCGCTCGCTGGCGGAAGTTTTCAATTTTGCTGACGAGTTCGCAGCCAAGTTGGATGCGGCGGCGAAGAACTCGACCGAAGAGATTCAGCAGGTCGAAGCGATCATCGAGCGAGCGCTGGGCATCAACGACAACAACAGCCTTGATCCGCAGGACCAGAAGTTTTCATTGCGGCTGAAGGGCAACACGCTCGACATGCATGTGCGGTTCGATGCCGTCTTCTCGGACATCTATCAATTCAATCTCGATCTCGCCGAGCTGCTCCCTGAAGTGCAGACGATCGGCGAACTGAGCGATCTGCTCGGCGGAAGCGGCAACATCCGGTTGGATGCGTTCGTCAATCTGACGCTCGATGTCGGCATCCAATTCGGCGGCAACGGCGGCACGCAGATCTTCTTGTACGACTACCGACCGACGCGCGAGTTAACGACGACTGCGAACGACTCGCTGTTTGCGGCTCCTGGTTTCGCTGACGGCAGCAGCGAAGTGACCGAGTCGGTGTATCAGGCTCTCAAGGCACAGTTCGTCGCGGCGATCGCGGCGGCGAAGGTAGGGCAGCCGGCCAACACGACGTTGAAGTCGATTCGCGCGAACGTCGTCAGCGCCATCGACGCCTCGCTCGGAGCGAACGCCAACACCGATGCCGTTCACGGAGCCGGTCAACTTCTGGGACGCCGCCAAGTCGCGCTCGTCGCCTTGCAGAGTCGATTACAGACCGACCACGGGGGTGAGGTCATCTTGCGCGCCGCGGATCAAGTTCAACCCGCCGATGCGACGGTGCTTGGTCAAATCGATGCCTTCCAGAACGTGAAGATCACGCTCGACGTTCCAGTGGCCACCGACCAAGCAACCGGCACGCACTTGTCGCTCGGTGCGCGCATCCTCGGCTCGAATCTGGAACTGGGCCTGCAAGCCGGACCGATCAAGGTCGGGGTCAGAGACGGCTATGCGGTGCTCGACGGTGACGGCAACCGCGCCACCGACGACTACGCCACATTCACTGTCGCGATCGATCAAGCGGCGGGAACGCCCAACGACGATGGGAAGTTCCATGCGGATGAAGACCTGGGAGATAACGTCCAGCTCCTGCTCACCGGCGGCTT
>CAIJTL010001059.1 GCA_903823545.1 uncultured Planctomycetaceae bacterium | reverse complement strand
CAACAGACACACATGTGCGCCGCCATTTTCAACCGCCGCGATCTTCCCCCGCGCCGCCGTTTTCAACCGTCGTCAACATGAATTCGGATGGTTGACGGCTCTGCCAATGGCGAGCAGCGTGGAAAAACCATCGCCAGAATCTTTAATCGCCCCCCCGGTAGGTGGAGATACCCGGTAGTGATCTAGCCGCCCCCCATGCCTCCAAAAATTTTTGAGGACTCGTTTTGCGGAACTGCACGATGACTAAGACGCCCCGCAACGGACAAACGCAAAAGAAACTGCTCATCAGGCTGCGTCAAAGTGGGACATTCGATTGGTAATAAGCAAAAAATCGAAAAACCGTGGCAAAAACGATGGCTATTCTGACGTAAGTGCTTACTGCGATTGATTCTTTTGAATCTTGTAACAGCTTTTCTGGTTCATTTTCCGGGGGTTTGGAACGTTTGGCTTTTTGGCGGTACGTAGTTTCGAGGCCAACAATCGAAATGAAGCAGCGGGGCGGGAGTCTGATTGGTAGGCAACGAGTTCGGCTGCGATGACTTTGAGTTCGTCATTGCCCATTGCTTGACCGCGCTCTCGTTCATGGCCAGGGCGTCGTAGAAGCAGATTTCGTCTTCGCTGAGGCCGAGGTCTTCGCCGCGTTGGGTGGCGGCTTGCATCTCTTTGGCTAGTTGGATCAGTTCGTCGATCACCTCTTGGGTGGCGATGGCTCGGTTGCGGTAGGCGGTCAGGGTCTTTTGCAGCATCTCGCTGAAGGCTCGCGACTGGACGACGTTTCGTTGGCCGCATTGCTTGATCTCGTCCGAACGAACGCGATCACGTAGCCTCACTGCACGCCCAGCGCCTTGAAAACGGCGTCCACGGGATCGGCGTAGAACCCGGTTTGGAACTTGGCGAACAATTCGCCGGGGATCGTCGGGATATCCTTCACGCTCGCCATCGGCAGAAGCAGGCGTTTGGCTCCGGCGTCGAAAGCGACCTGCAAAGATTCGGCCAAGTTCTCGACCGGGATGATGTTTCCGCCAAGGCTCATGCTGCCGAGGATCACCATTTGTTGCTGGATTGGTTTACCGAAGACCCCTGAGCAGAGAGCGACGAAGGCTGCCAAAGTCATCGCCGTGGTCGGCCCGGTGTTGTGCAGTTCGACAACGTGCAGGTGGTAGTCGTGGTCCCCAGGCTTGATCGAGGCGCTGACTCGGTGAGCATTCGCCTTGAAGTAATCGAAGCCGACCTTGATCGCTTCCTTGGCACCAGAGTTTGAGCCGAGTCCGGATGTCTTCAGCGTGCCGTTGCCGGAAGTAACCTGAGTTTCGAGCCGGTACAAGCCGAGATGTGAAGCCGACCCGGTAGCGACTGTGTGCATGACGCCCGGATTCAGAGGCCCGTCTGGGATCAACGATCCTCCGCCCTGTTCTGGCACGCTGATGAACTTCTCCTCCAACGTCTCCACGTCGATGTAGGAGAAATGAACATCGAAGAATTCCATGCCACCAATCTTCTTTAACTGCTCTTTCACTCGACGACGGACTTCAAGGGCGTACTCCAGGCAGCGGCGAACAGCTTCCTTGTCGTATTCCTCGTTGGGATAGAGCAGCTTCAGTAAACCAGAGACGGTGTGCTTGACGGCAATCGTGTCTCGCTGGTTCAGGTCGCGGCCCAGCTTGAAATACTTGTTGATCGCATCGCCGAAGTTCCGCTTTCGCATCTCCCGCAGCCACTCGGCGAGATAGTCCACGATCATGCCGTACTGATTCGTGAAGAACTCAGGCCGCATCTTCGGGATTTCCCAGCCGGGGACGTAGGCGTGAAAGCGGTCGAAGAAGGCCGAGTCGATCATCGTCTCTGGGAACGGAGCGAATAAGTGGCTCGTTTTCACCAAGGTATCGACTGACTGGTTGATGTTGCCGACGAAGACCATCGAAGCGTAGGCATTGATCGAATCACGGCCACGGGCGAACGACCCGCTGGCCATGTAGTCCTTCATGATCTGGACGCCGTCTTTGTCCTTGAAGGAGATGCCCGCCACTTCATCGAAGGCCACCACGTCCCACAATCCGACCAAACCGACCTGACGCCGAGCCATGTTGTAGAACAGGTTGGCGACCGTAGTTTGACCGCCCGACACGAGGATGCTGTTTGGGCTGATTTCTTTGTAGAT
>CAIJTL010001058.1 GCA_903823545.1 uncultured Planctomycetaceae bacterium | reverse complement strand
GACCGCCGACGTCTCGCTCTTGGGCTAGCTGTTAGAGGTTGCGTTGTAACGACTGTGGCACGGCTGCCTGTCGCGACTAATTCAGCAGTCGTCTGCATGTTGAGCATCCTGACACAACCGCCGCGTATCGGGGATTGGCCTGTATTTGGGGTCGTTTTGGCGGATGCAACTTTGAGCAAGTTGTCGTGCGAGTTGTGTCGTTGAGAGGGATGAAAGTGCTGACTCCGTTTGCAGCCCTAAACGCGCGGGTGTCAGTTGTGGGAGTGCTTCCGAATTTCCAAGGGTTCGGTGGCCGCTTTGTTTGTAGTTCCGCCTTCAGGCGGTAGGTGTGGAAGAACCGCCTCAACGCGGAACTACGAACGAATTCCTGTTTTCGATTCCCAGCCTCAGCCCAAGCCCCAAGGAGCACGACATGGCTCTCTCGTCGTGGATCGAGTCATTGCGCACCCGTTGTATCGGTTATGCGAGTTCTTCCCGTCGTACCTCGTCCCGTAGCTTGGCTCTCCCGAGCCGAGCATCACGACGCAGACTCGGCTCAGGAGAATCAAGCTACACGACACAAGCCGCCGAACATCTCGAAGATCGCACGCTCCTTTCAGTCTCCGCATTGATGATCGGCAGCACGCTCAACGTCGCCGCGAGTGGAGCAGACAACATCACGGTGAGTGCGAACGCGACGACCGGCAGGGTCGAAGTGCGGACCAACAACGGTGTCTTGGTCGGAGCGGTTCCGAACGTGCAGGCGTCAGCGCTGACCGGACTTGTTGTCACCGGCAGTGACAGCAACAACGTCATTGATCTGAGCGGCGTCACGGCAGCGCAATTCACTGCGTTGGTCAGCCTCAAAGTGAGCGCGGGGGACGGCAACGATCGAGTCACCGGCTCGCCTGATATCGCCAGTTCGCTCAATGGTGGCGACGGAACGGACACGCTGACGGGTGGCTCGAATAACGACACGCTCAACGGTGGTAACGGAGCGGACTCCATCACCGGCGGACTCGGCAACGACAGTCTGTTGGGGAGTGACGGAGCGGACACCATCACTGGGGACGACGGCAACGACACGATCATTGCAGGCAACGGCAACGACTCCGTCGACGCGGGCAACGGAGCCGACAGCGTCGAAGGAAACAACGGCGCGGACACACTGCTCGGCAACACGGGTGACGACACCATCAACGGCGACGGCGGCACCGACAGCATCTCCGGCGGCGACGGCAACGATGTGATCCTCGGCGGCGAGTTCAACGACAACATCTCCGGCGACGCAGGTAACGACACCATCGACGCTCAAGCAGGAGATGACACCGTCGATGGCGGTTCCGGCGACGACTCACTCCTGGGTAACACCGGCAACGACTCCCTCCTCGGCAATGCAGGCGACGACACACTCAATGGTGAAGCGGGCAACGACACGCTTACTGGTGATGACGGCGACGATCTGTTGTTGGGTGGCAGCGGAGATGATGTTGCGAATGGTGGAGTCGGTAACGACACGCTGCACGGTCAGAGCAACAACGACACGCTGTTTGGCGGTGGCGGTGTCGATTCACTCGATGGAGGAGCGGGACGCGATACTCTGAGCACTGTGACGCCGACTCTCAGCATCAGTGATGCCACCGTTCAAGAGGGAAACAGTGGGACAACGACAATGACGTTTGTCATCACACTGTCGGTTGCATACACACTTCCAGTGACCGTGACAGTGGCAGCTCAGGATGTGACCGCGACGTCTGGATCAGATTACACCGCTGTTGCAGCGCAGACACTGACTTTTTCGCCTGGCGAGACAACGAAAAGCGTCAGCATCTCAGTGCTTGCTGACACGAATTTAGAGTCTGATGAAACCGTTTTTGTTTCGTTATCCAACGTGACGGGAGCAACCATCGCTGATGGAGTTGGCGTCGGCACCATTGTGAATGACGATAGTGGCGCAGCAGGCAGTTTTGGAATCGGCAACATCATTCTGCAGGTTGTGCCATTTACTGGAGCCACCGGGCAACGCTCAGCGATTTATGAATTCACTCGAACGGGAACCTTGGTCCGACAACTCAACTCCCGCGCGACGGATACTGGCTGGCAAGATATTACCTTTGATGCGAACGGTCATCTTGATGCCTACAACGTGCCGGTGCTCACGTCATTCGATCCAGCGACGGGGGTATTCGTTGACATTCCCGGATTGCCCGGCTGGAGTTCAATTGGGAACATCACATTTGGCGGCGTTGCTTCCTTTGGGAACTATGTATTTGCCTCAGACATGGCCACCGCCGGAGCGGGTGCTCCGAACGGTGTGCTGCGGTTTGATCTCATCACCGGTGTGGTCACTCGATTTGGCAGTTCGTCTGCTAACGGCCCAGGAGATGTTATTGATCTCACGATTGGACTCGACGGGTTGCTTTACGTTTCGGCACCGGGAACTAGCCCAGGCGGGAATTTGATTACGGCATACGATCCGACAACGCTGCAACAAGTCCGGTCGTTGTCTTTGAACGCTGACATTCGAGCGATCGCAGTGAATCGAACCAGCGAAATTTACGCCGTTGGTCAGTCCGGCAACGTGCAACACTTCGCAGCAGATGGAACCTTCGTAAATGCTCTGGCGACCGGGCTTCTCAATCCTGGTCGTTTCGACTTGGACCTCAGCCAAGACAACCGCAGTCTGCTCATTACATCGGGAACGTTCGAGTTAGGAATTCTCGACATTCAGTCTGGCGCAACAACACGGTTCACTTATCCTGCACCGGTTGCTGGAGCCTTTGGACCACTTCCAGCCTTTGCAACATGGGCCGAGTTACCGCTCGGTCCAACGGCTCCCCCGGTTCCGCCAGTCGTGGCTGATGTCGGAAACGACACGCTCGTCGGCGGAGATGGAGACGACATTCTGATTGCGGGAGGCACTGACGATGTCATCAACGGCGGTGCTGGGAATGATTCGATTGACGCTGGTGGCGGCAATGATTCCATCTTTGGCGGCTCTGGCAACGACACGATCAATGGCGGCGATGGGGATGACGTGTTGAATGGCCAAGGAGGCAGCGACATTGTTGATGGTGGGGTTGGCAGCGACGTCTTGCAGTGGAATGGTGCGGGGGACGGGAAGGATACGTTGTCGAGTGCTGACGGGGCGGACTCGGTGCTGGTGAATGGGAACGGGGCGAGCAACGTCTTCACGGTTGGCAAGGACAGCAGCGGTCGGATGACGGTGGCAGAGAGCGGGGTCACGCTGACGATTGCGTCGAGCATCAATTACGTGACGGTCAACGGCGGCAACGGCGATGACACGATCAACGTTGGGAATCTCTCTGGCGTGGTTGGGACGGTGCTCGCGATCAATGGCGGCAACGGGGATGACACGATCAGTGCGGCTGGTTCGTCGCTGGGTGACGTGCGGTTGTCGCTGAGTGGTGGGATCGGACTCGATTCGATCACGGGGAGCAGCGGCAGCGACACGATCGATGGAGGCGATGGCAACGATACGGTGCTGGGAGGACTCG
>CAIJTL010001057.1 GCA_903823545.1 uncultured Planctomycetaceae bacterium | reverse complement strand
AGCGACGCATGGCTCTCATTACGGCTCATCGCATGGTTCATGGTTCGGTGGCACTCACACACAAAGCGCTGCACCCACATCATCGCCTGGTGCGACCAGCTCCAGCCGAGTGACGTCCGTGTCGACTGGTGGCTTTGGTCGGATCGGATCGTTCTTTTCGGGAGGCTCGTAATGCGTCGCGTGACTGCTCCGCCCCGATTGAATTGGCGTCGTGAAGTGGAAGAGTTGGGGTTCACCGACCACACGATCGACGGCGATCTCTATTGGGATGAAGGTGGCTGGTACGAGTTATCGCTCGCGGAGATCGAAGAGATCGAGACCGCCACGAACACGTTGCACAAGATGTGTCTGCAAGCGGTGCAAGTCGTGCTCGACGACGATCGCTTCGACGAGTTTCGGATTTCACCGGCGTTTCGCGACTGGATTCGCGCGAGTTGGGACAACGACGAACCTACGGTTTATGGTCGATTCGATCTCGCTTACGACGGCCGGACGCCTCCGAAGTTGCTGGAGTACAACGCCGACACACCAACCGCGCTGTTCGAGGCGGCGGTCGTGCAATGGCAATGGCTGGAGTCGGTGCATCCCGAACTGGATCAGTTCAACAGCCTGCACGAGCAATTGATCGAAGCTTGGAAATGGCTGCGCGAACACGGTATGACGCGGCTCGGCTTCGCAGCGACCGAAGGGCATGAGGAAGATTTCGGGAACATCACCTATCTGCGCGACACGGCGGCTCAGACCGGGATCGTCACCGATTATCTCGATGTGTCCGCCATCGGTTTCGACTCAGCACAACAGACGTTTGTGGGGACCGACTGCGTCCCGATCGACTGTCTGTTCAAGCTTTATCCGTGGGAGTGGATGATCGCTGAAGAGTTCTCGCCGCACTTGCTCACGGCGAAGACGCAATGGATCGAGCCCCCTTGGAAGATGCTGCTGTCTAACAAGGCTCTGCTGGTCCTCTTGTGGGAGATGTTTCCCAACAGCGAATACTTGCTACCCGCCTCTTGGAAACCGCTGACCGGGGACTTCGTCCGCAAGCCGATTCTGTCTCGCGAGGGAAGCAACATTCAGCTCGTCCGACGCGGCGCGGTGTTGTCCGAGACGGATGGCCCGTACTCCGAGGTGGCGGTGGTCTATCAAGCGTTTCATCCGCTGCCGGACATGGGCCGTGGCCACGCCGTTCTGGGAAGCTGGATCATCGGCGATGCCGCCTGCGGCATGGGCATCCGTGAAGACAAGAATCCGATCACACACAATTCCAGCCGCTTCGTCCCGCATCTCATCCGAGGCTGATCGTCGTCTTTCGCTCCGCGAAAGAACGTCCTTTCGCAGAGCGAAAGTCGACTTTTCAAGGGAGCTGACTCATGCCCAAAGTCGCGAGCATCCTTAAAACGGCCGACCCGTGGCTCAAGTTTCTGGTCTTGGCCGGGACGGTCATGTACCTCGTCGAGATCTGCACGGGAGCCAGCGCGACCGAGCATGCGCACCCAATCTTCTGGTGGGTGCAATGTCTCATCGCCGTCGGCTTCACCATCGAGTATGTGTTGCGTTGGATTGATGACGCTCAGGATCAACATGGCTGGCATTATCCGCACTCGGCGCTGGGGATCATCGACTTGATTTCCATCGCTCCCTTCTGGATCGGCTTCTTCCTGCCGGCCGACTGGCTGCATCTCGTTCGCACGTTCCGAGTGTTTCGGCTGCTCAAGTTCTTTCGATACTCCCGCTCGTTGCAGCTTGTCGCGTTGGGCTTCTATCGAGCAGGGCCAGCGCTTCAACCACTGTGCTTCTCGATGACGGTGATCGGCCTGTTCTGCTCCGTGGCCGTCTTCGAGACTGAGCACCCTGCCCAGCCCGACAAATTCACGAACCTGTTCGATGCGGCTTACTTCACGATGGTCACGGTCGCCACCGTCGGCTACGGCGATCTCAGCCCCGTCACGCCGCTGGGACGGATCGTGGTGATGTTCACCTTCGTCTCCGGCCTCGCGCTCTTCGCCGGCATTCTCGGTGTGCTCGGCTCCAGCTTCTTCAAGGTTATGGAAGAGGAGATCGACCCCAACATCGACCCGATCGCAGAATTTCAAAAAGAGCGAGAGCGGCAACTCGTTCGTTGGCCTGATCCCAAAAACTGAGGGGACTCGGCGACCGACCTCGACCACTCAGTCGAGTTCTCGATCGGCTTGGACGGTTACTTCAATGTGGACTTAACCGCATCGACCGGCAGCACAACGCGAAAGCCGATGTCGAAGCCACGGAATGTTGGTCCGAAGGCGTGGCGATCCGATGCACGACACGAGGATGCGGGTGT
>CAIJTL010001056.1 GCA_903823545.1 uncultured Planctomycetaceae bacterium | reverse complement strand
GACCTTCTCGAGCAACTCGGCGACAACCGACGGCGGTGCGCTCTACAACAACTCGGAATTCACCAACGGAGTCGATCGCTCCGCGACGATCACCGCGAGCACGTTCAACAACAACACCGCTCAGAACGGTGCGGCGATTTTCAACAGCAGCAACGCGGGTTTGACGATGACCAGCAGCACGCTGTCATCGAACATCGCGTCGGTCAGCGGCGGTGGCTTAGCGAACTTCGGCACGGCCGATCTGCTCAATAACACGATTTATCTGAATCAGGCTCCGACCGGTGCGGGGATCGCGAATAACCTCGGTGGCACTCCGCCGTTCGGTCCTGCGACGTTGAAGAACACGATCGTCGCTGGCGGCACGACGGCTGACATTGCTGGAGAGAACTTTGTCGATGGGGGTAACAACCTTGTCCAGAATGTGGGTCTTGTGACGACATTCGTGAATGGGAGCAACGGCAACATCGTCGGTGTCACTCCGCAACTCGATGTCCTGCGTGATAACGGCGGTGCGACTCAAACTCACGCCCTGCTGTTCGGCAGCGCAGCTCGCGATTCGGGTAACAACGTCGGGACTTCCACCAGCGATCAACGTGGCTTCACCCGCATCTTTGATGGCGACGGTAACGGCGTGGCAACGGTTGATATCGGAGCGTTCGAGTCGGGCTTCATCATCAACAGCTACAACGACACGATTGACGAGAATATCAACGATGGCATCAACGCAGACCGCAACGGTGTGAGCACTCTGCGAGCGACGATCATGCAATCGAACGCTCGCTCCGGCGAAGACACGATCATCCTCAGCCCAGGTACGTATACGCTGACGTTGGTCGGACGCGATGAAGATGGCTCGCTGACCGGCGACCTCGATATCACCGACGACCTCAACATCATCGGAGCGGGAACCAACCAGACCTTCATCGACGCCAACCAGATCGACCGCCTCTTCCAGGTCTTCAGCGGCAGAACGCTGAACCTGTCGAACCTGACGCTGATCAACGGCAATGCTTCGACGACCGACAACGGCGGCAACATTCAGAATCAAGGGAACTTGATTCTGACCAACGTCATGGTCGTCAACGGCAAGTCCGCACGCGGCGGCGGCGTCTACAACGATGTCGGAGCGACCATGACCGCGACCGACAGCGTCTTCGCTGGCAACACCGCGATCCTGCAGGGAGGCGCGCTGTACAACGACGGCACGCTGACGCTGATTCGCGCTCAAGTCGGCCAGGATGGTGCGGGGAACTTCTCGAACACGCACGGCGGCGGCTTGTACAACTTCGGCACGCTGACGATCACCGATTCGTCATTCACCGATAACACCGCCGATTCACGCGGCGGTGCGGTTTACAACGCAGCCGTGACGACGACGTTGGCCGGAGCAGTTCCGGTCGCAGCAGCCGGAGCTAACACGAACATCACGTTGACCAACGTCGCGAACTTCCCGACGACGACCGGATTCGTCATCCAGATCGGTTCCGAGCAAATGCAGGTGACGGGGATCGTCGGCAACGTCTTTACGGTGACTCGCGGCTTCGCAGGCACGACTCCAGCGGCGTTCGCTGTCGGCACGTCAGTTACCTCGGTGGGCGTCAATACGGCGTCTGTCAGCGGCAGCACATTTAACAACAACTTCGCCAGCTCTCGCGGTGCGGCGATCTTCAACGAAGACTCGTTCAACATCACTAACAGCACGCTGACGACGAACGCCTCCGGTACGAACGCAGGCATTGGCAACACGCTGACTGGTCGAGTCACCGTCACGAACAGCACGATCGTCGATAACGAGGCGTATCGCGGCGGCGGACTGGCCAACAGCACGGCAGGTGTTGTCACCGTCAAGAACACGATCGTGGCTCGTAATACCTCGACGACGACCAGCGGCATCACCGCTCCGAACGTGCGAGGGACGTTCGTGACCAACGGCAACAACTTCATCGGCAACAACATCAACAGCACCGGCTTCGCGAACACGGTCAGCAACGATCAAGTTGGCTCGTCAACCAGCCCGTTCGATCCGGTCATCGCGGCACTCGCCGACAACGGCGGTGAGACTCTGACCAACCGACCGCGCACCGGTAGCCCGGTGATCAACGCGGGTGACAACACCGGCGGCGACACGACCGATCAACGTGGTGCTCCGCGCCCAACCAACGATGACAGCGATATCGGTGCGGTCGAACTGCAAGACATTCGTGCCACGATCAGCGACGTGACTCAACTCGAAGGAAACGGCGGCTCAACGTTGTTCCGCTTCACCGTCACGCTTAGCCAAGCCAGCGTCGAAGAGATTCGAGTCAGCTACTCCTTGCAAGGTGACTCCGCCTTCGCGGGTGAAGACTTCATCAACGTCAGCGGCACAGTGGTCTTCGCTCCGAACACATTGATTCAGACCATTACGGTCGAGGTCAACGGTGACACGTCAATCGAACCGACCGAGCAGTTCTTTGTGAACTTGACGAATCCGATCAACGTGACGCTCGACGACGCGCAAGCGGTTGGCACGATCCTGACCGACGATACCGGCATCCAAATCACCGACGCCAACAAAGTCGAAACAGACTCCGGCGATACGACGTACACCTTCACGGTGTCGATCGTCGGTGCGGCGATCACCGCGACTCAGTCGGTCGATTACACGTCCCTCGCCGGAACAGCGACCGCCGGTGTCGACTTCGACCTGATTCCTAACGGGACGCTCACCTTCACTCCAGGTGGTCCGTCATCACAGACAATCAATGTCACTGTTTACAGCGATCAAACTCCGGAAACGAACGAGACCTTCTTCATCCAGTTGTCGAACAACACGCTGCCGCTGGTGTTTGGTAAGACCACCGGTGTCGGCACGATCTTCAACGACGATCTGCAATTCAGCGTCACCGGCAGCACGGCTCTGGAGGCCGATCCGCCATTCACAACGCCGTTGGACTTCACCGTCAACTTGGTTCACAAGGTTTACGTGACTGGCCCAGGTGGTGCTCCAACACAAGCAACCGTCACTGCGTTGGTCTCGACCTCGTCGGGAACAGCGACCTCCGGTCAGGACTTCACGCCGATCAGCAATCAAGTGGTGACCTTCACCGGCACGACCACTTCGCAAACAGTGACCGCCACGGTCCTGGGGGATCTGCGATTCGAGCAACCCGACGAGACCTTCGTGCTGCAAGCGGTCAGCGGCACGATCAACGGCGTGGCCGATTCGATGGTCACGACCTTCAGCACAGCTGGAACCGGCACGATCGACGATAACGATCCACCGCCTGACACATGGCGCATCTACATCGACAACATGACCGGCAACATCCGCGTGGATCTGGGAGTCACTGGCTTCCTGCAATCGGGTATCGGAATGGGAGCAGGCTCGTTGACATTGGTCAGTGCCTCGCACTTCCCGACAACGACTCCGTTTAATATCCAGATTGGTGCTGAAACGCTGACCGTGACCAATGTGTCGGGCAATACTTTCACGCTGATGGCCCCAGGCACAACAGCCGCCTATGCCGCCGGCACGCCAGTCACGATGAGTTCCACGATCGTCAACACGAACGACCACACGACCGCCATCGTCGTCAATGGCGATAACGTCAGTGCCGCGAATCCAGGTGCGAAAGATGACTTGTTCCTGGTTGATTTCAGCTTCGGCAATCCGATCCCGACGAATGGACTCACGGTCAACGGCTTGGGCCAAGTCGGTGCCGACGCGTTGCAACTGGTCGATAACACGAACTTCTTCACGTTTAACACCGTAACGTACAACTCGACAGCGTTCGATTCGGGCAACGTCGTCTACGACATCTTGGGGACGCCGTTCACGGTCAACTATACGGGACTTGAGCCCATCTCGGACGATACGAGCGCCAACAACCGCGTCTTCAATGCTCCGGTGGTCGGCAACGACAACGTGGTGTTGTCGAGCAGCAACGGGCACACGAGCATCAGCAGCGTGCTGGGCGTTTCGCTCCCGTCGTTCGAGAGCGTGACTGCGAAGAATCCGAATGTCTCGCTGGTCGTCAACGGCAACAACGGGACAAACACGTTCCAAGTGACCGGCGGCGACGTGACCTTCGTCTCGACACTGACGATCAACGGTCTTAACGGCAACGACACGATTGATGCCTCTGGCTGGTCATTGCCTCTGACAATCAACGGAGGCCTCGGCGGCGACACGATCAGCGGCGGTAGCGCGGCTGACACGATCGACGGCGGTGACGGTGCAGATTCGATCTCCGGCAACGGCGGAGCTGACTCAATCATCGGCGGCCTCGGCAACGATACGATCTCTGGTGGAGATGGCGCGGACTTCGTTGATGGTGGACTCAACGACGACAGCATCTTGGGTGACGCGGGAGACGACCTGCTCAGCGGCAATGACGGCAACGACTTCATCAACGGTGGTGCAGGGCTAGATACGGTCGATGGCGCTGAAGGCTCTGATACGGTCAACGGTGGAGCGGACAGCGATCTCGTCTCAGGTGGCAACGGCAACGACTCGGTCGGTGGTGGCACCGGTGATGACTCGGTCAACGGTGGCTTCGGCGACGACACGCTGTCAGCAGATACTGGTCTCGACACGCTGGATGGAACCGATGGATCTGACAACGTCAAAACGTCGGCTGACGTCAATCAAACGTTGACGAACAACCAAGTCGCTTTCGCGGGCATCCCGACAGACACGATTACGCTCATCGCGATCGAACACGCATGGTTGTCTGGTGGTGTGAGCAACAACACGCTCGATGCAACGCAATTCACACTCGGCGGAGTCACGTTGATGGGTGGACTCGGCAGCGACACGCTGTTGGGAACGGCCTTCGACGACGTACTGAGTGCCGGCATCACGACGGATGGGACCGGCCTTGATCTGATGCTCGATTCGCTGAACATCACCGATGGCAACGACTCACTGGTGGGTGGTGACGGTCGCGATACGCTCAACGGCAACGGCGGCAACGACACGATCGTCGCTGGCATCGGTGACGACTGCGTCATCGGCGGTGCGGGGAATGACTCGGTTGATGGCGGTGACGGCAATGACAACGTTCAAGGGAACGGCGGAGCTGACATCCTGCTGGGTGGCAACGGTATCGACACGCTCGATGGTGGCGAGAACACAGACACTCTGCGTGGTGGCAACGACGGTGACAGCATCCTTGGCGGAGGAGGCAACGACACGATCGACGGTGGTCTGGGCGATGACACGATCGACGCCGGTGACGGTAACGACACAGTCTTCGGCAACGACGGCAACGACTCGGTTGGTGGTGGTGCTGGAGACGACACCCTCGTCGGTGGACTGGGCGACGACGTCGTCAACGGTAACGACGGCTTGGATACTCTCGACGGCAGCGTCGGCTTCGACACGCTCTTCGGCGGTTCGGGTGACGATACGCTGATCTCGACCGATGGCAACGACACGATCAACGGCCAAGGTGGCGTGGACTCCTTCACCTACGATGCGGATTCGGTTCAAGACGACATTTTCACAATCACGGCTGTCGGTTACCCGATGGGGCCAACGACCGGCATTGGCTTGGCTCGACTCAACCTCTCGGTATTCACGACCAACTTGATCGGCGTCGAGAACTTCACGTTGAACCTCGGCGGCGGTAACGATCGAGTGACACTTGGTGACATGAACGGCGTCGTTGATCTGACCAAGCTCAACATCAACGGAGGTGCTGGCGACGACACGATCGACGGTTCACTCTCCGTCAACGCTTCGCTGGCCTTGAACGCGATCATGGGTGACGGCAACGACTCGGTCATCGGGACTCCCGCCAATGATACGATCCTCGGCGAGGCAGGGAACGACTTCATCGTCGGTGGAAGCGGTGCAGATTCGATCAACGGCGGTGATGGCAACGACAACATTTCGAGCGGATCGGGCAACGACACGATCCTCGGTGGCAATGGCAACGACACAATCGATGCTGGAGCCAACGATGACACTATCACTGGTGACGCTGGCAACGACTCGATCCTGGCTGGCGATGGTATCGACACGATTGATGGTGGCATCAACGATGACTTCCTTGACGGCGGTATCGGCAACGACTCGATCCGTGGTGGTGTCGGCAATGACAGAATCGCTGGCCGAGCTGGTGCCGACACGATCGACGGTGGCGACGGTGCTGACACGATCAAGGGTGGTTCCGAGAACGACTCGATCCTTGGAGGTGCCGGCAACGACTTGGTTGATGGCGAGCTCGGCAACGACACAATCAACGGCCAAGGTGACAACGACTTCCTCTTGGGCGGTGACGGCAACGACTCGATCCTCGGCGGAGCGGGTAACGACACCTGCGTCGGCGGAGTCGGAAACGACACGGTCCTCGGCCAAGGTGGCACCGACAAAGTGCTCGGTGGATCGGGCACCGGTACGAACACGAAAGCCGCTGGTGACCGAATCGGAACAGACTCGGTCATTGTCGCCAACTACATCACTGACGAACTCTTCAAGATCTTGACCGCTCGGCCAAACTTGTTGAACGAGTTGAATTTCTAAAAGGCCCGAACTCTGTAGCCACAAGCTGCTAGCTTGTGGCTACTTCTCTCAAAACCAAACCAACAACCAAGCCCGCAGTGCCAGTCCAGGATTTCCAAAATCCTGAACCGACACTGCGGGCTTGTCTGTTAAGGAACGGGAGCGCAATAACTCCCCGATTGAATTAACCCGAAGCGTCGTTATCTCGTTTAACCGCAAGCCGCAGGCGTGTGCGTTTAGTGAGATCCACTCTGGCGGCTTCCGTTTCACATCTGAATCTCATGGGCTGCCGCAGTCCAAGAAGACAGCCTACGGCTGTGTGAGGCGGGCGGCTTTTTCAGGTTTGCCGAGTGCTCGGTAGGTCGCAATGAGGGCTTCGAGGGCGGAGAGGTTGTGGTTCGCGATGGCGAGTCGGACTCGGTCTCTTTCGAGAGCGTTTTCGGTATCGGTCAGGGAGAGGCGGAAGCGGCCTAAGTTCACGCTCGATTCGTTGATCTTGAAATGCATCAGTTTGATCACGAGCGATGGCTGTGATGGCAGAGGGATCGGTTCTGCGGGGGCAAACAGCGCGTGATGCGGGGACGAGGTGCGGCCCCAGACGTGCCAGACTTTCTCTTCGTTGTTGGGGCGATCTCGAATGGTGCCAAGGATGTCGATGTTGGGGGCCGCGTATTGGTAGCTCGCCAGGGCCGAGGTCAGCCGAATCGGTTGCGGTTCGTCGGTGCCGGACTGGCGGAAGAGTTGAATCGTCTCCAGTTGGAAGTTGCCACTGCTATGACGACCAGAACCACCGCTCGGCAAGGACGCGTCAGGAATCACTTCCAAGCGAAGTGCCGTGACGCGATCCAGTGGTGATGTCGCTGTGAGCGAATACGAGTCGCCGCTTTCGTCCTTGCCTGAAGCGAAGATCGAGCCGTCATTCCGCAGAGTCAGCGTCGCTCCGAATTGCGAGTGCATGACGGTCGGCCGCAAGACGTGCCAGCGCGATGCGTGAGTCTCAAACAAGACTTCGGCCAACTGCCGAGCGGTCGCGTTGTCTCGCGGGTCGTCAGCTAGGCGCTTCTCCAAGAGTTCGATGGCGCGGCGGCGATGCTCGGTGGCGACGGCGGCCTGCGGTCGGTCGGCCTGCGGTAGCGAGGCGACATTGGCGGAAATCGTCTTTGGGGCTTGTCGGTCTGGCGCTTCGGTTGATGTTCGGCGCTGTCGGGCTGACTTGATGTGGGCTTGCAATTCTTCGGAGGTCAGATCGACAACGACTCCGTTTTCCAGCAGTCGGTGGCCGGAGAGGAGTTCGGCTTCGGGCAGCCAGTCACTGAGAGATGGCGGAGAATCAAGGCGATCGAGTGGAGTGAGGTCGATGACATGCACCCCGTGACTGCCTCCGACGG
>CAIJTL010001055.1 GCA_903823545.1 uncultured Planctomycetaceae bacterium | reverse complement strand
TCTTGAGATGCTGGTACGCACAGACGTAAAGGAACTCTTCGCTTCCTTCTTGTCGAATTTCAATCCCGTGTCCGCCACCTTGAAATTGTGCTCCAAACGCGCGAATGAATTTCCCGTCGACGTCAAACACAAAGATCGAAGGATGCTCCTTCAGATCGGCTCGCCCTTCGTGAATGACATAAAGGTTTCCCGACTTATCGACCGCCACATTGTGCGTCGTCTGCCATGTGTACTTATCCGGAAGCTGCGGCCATTCATGAGCGACCTCAAATCGATGCTCTCCTTCACCAACAATCAACGGCTTGTCCGTCTTGCTGGCAGTGACCACGGCCGGTGCGGCTACAACAGCAGTCGCACTGGCAACGGCTGTTGCAAGAAAGTTACGGCGCGAGATCTGATTTTGGCGAGTCGATTTCATCATTGTGATCTTTCAATGAGATGGATTTATCCGGCCTTGTCGAAACGAGAATATCTGAATCACTCTGGCTTCAGCAGCGGGAAGGCAATGACGTCACGGATGGTGTTCGTATTCGTCAGGAGCATCACCAAGCGGTCGATACCGATACCCATGCCTCCGGCAGGAGGCATGCCGACTTTCAACGCGTAAACGAATTCGTGGTCCATCTTGGCCATCGAATCCTCTTCAGCCAGACCAGCCAACTGCGTGCGGAAGGTCTCTTCTTGCAGACGTGGATCGTTGAGTTCGGTGTAGGCATTCGCCATTTCCAAACCGTGAACGAAGAGTTCAAAACGTTCGGCGATCGACGGATCAGATTGCTTGCGCTTTGTCAGCGGGCACATCGAAGCGGGATAGTCGATGACGAAGACCGGGCCGATCAGAGCGTCTTCGACTGTCGCCTCGAACACCTCATTGACGAGCACGTCAGGATGCTTACCCGCAGTTTCGATGTGCAACGATTTCGCCTTTGCGAGCACAGCATCGGCATCGTGCATGTCACAACCGGCATGTTCGCGGAAGAGGTCGCCGTACTTGCAACGTTTCCAAGGCGGAGTGAGATCGACAGTCTTGTCGCCCCACGAAAGTACCAATGAGTCCTTGCCGATTGCTTTGGCTGCGTCGAGGAAGATCTTTTCGCAGAGGTCCATCATGACTTCATAGTTCGCGTAAGCCTGATACAGCTCAATCATCGTGAATTCGGGATTATGAGTCGCGTCGATACCCTCGTTCCGGAAGACGCGACCGATTTCATAGACCCGCTCAATGCCGCCGACCATCAATCGCTTGAGATGCAATTCCAATGCGATCCGCAAATATAAGTCGATGTCGAGCGCATTGTGATGCGTAACAAACGGCCTTGCCGCAGCACCACCGGCGATGGCGTGAAGCACTGGAGTTTCTGCTTCCACAAATCCCTGAGCCCCCAACGTCTGCCGAATCGAGCTAATAATCTTGGTTCGATCCAACAGACGAGCGAGCACACCTTCGTTGTAGATCATGTCGATGTAGCGATGCCGCAGCAGCATCTCGATGTCATGAACGCCGTGAAACTTTTCGGGGGGCTGAGCCAACGATTTGCACAATGGAGTCAGGCCGACAACGAAGATCGTCTTCTCGCCGGTCTTAGTGACTCGCAGTCGTCCATCGACGCCAATGAGATCCCCTAAATCAAGTTGCTCGATCGCGGCCCAGGTCGCTTCCGGGACGTCTTTCATCGAGATCATCAACTGAATGCGACCAGTCGCATCTTGAATGTGAAAGAACTTCAGTTTGCCTCGATCATTCTGAAGCATGATGCGGCCTGCGACGCGGACAGTTTCGCCATCGGTACCGAACTCTGTCGGGCACTTGTCCCGAGCCACGGAAATGGCCACGTGCCCATCAAACCGTTGTCCCCACGGATCAATGCCGAGAGCTTCCAGTGCGTGGAGCTTTTCCAAACGAACCGCCTCCAATCGATGCGGTTCAGGAGATGTGGTCGGTGATGGCGACGAATCAGACATGAGAGCCTCAATGATCAAAAATAAGCACGAAGAGTAAAAACAAAAGCAACCAGAAAGCATTTCACCAATTCAGCGGGTCGGGATATTCGCGACCCAGCCCACGTACCGTCAATCAACCTCTGGATGTTGTCGCGAACGGGTACGACAACTTTTCCTGACGGAGTCAGACGAGATTTGGAACCCCTTGGAAATGCTTTTTGAAACACAGCGGCCACTGAGTTCGACTTGGCGTGGGCTTCATTGCACCCCAATCAATGACGTTGATCATCAGATCTTTCACGAAGGCGAAAACATTGAACCGCAGAGGACGCTGAGATCGCAGAGGTTTCAATTCTGAGGTTTTCTCTGCGTCCTCTGCAGTCAAAAAAAGGAAATTCCAAGGCCATCTCGTCTGTTCTCGATCGATCCACTACGTCGCGGTGCGACACAGAATTGTTGTCACTCCTTTACGACTTCGATCTCGAACGCATTTCCAACGGAGTTGTTCGGATAAGATCCGTCAGTAAGCTGCCTCTCACGTATGGGCAATCAGCGACATCCGCAAAGGGGATGCGACCCCACTGCATTTTTTTCTTCCCATAACTCAATAAGGAATTGGCATGGTCTCTTTTCGAAGCCTCTCACGTTTCACCACGATGGTCTCCCCTTTGATCTTGGCTCTTTCGATCGCAAGCATAAACGGAGCTGAGCCGACGGGGCCTGCCGAGATGCGGATCGCCAAAGTGAAGATCGACCTCAAGAGCGAGGACCTCAAAGTTCGTCAGGCTGCAATTGGCTCCCTCGTACACTCAGATATCTCGCCGAAGCTGTTGAGCGAAATGCGTGCGGCGCTCGATGATCACGAAGGGGCAGTTCGATCAACGGCCGCGACGGCGATTGGCAATCTCGGAGCGGCAGCGATTCCGGCTGTTCCACAATTGATTTCAGGGCTCAAAAACGATCCATTCAAAGAGGCCAGAGAAACTGCCGCTCGCGCACTGGGACGAATTGGCAAAGCTGCCCCCGACGAGAAATCGCTCATCGAACCGCTGCGTGTGGCGAGCGAGAAAGATGTTGACCCGGTGACTCGCGTTGTCGCACTCGGAGCGTTGGCCATGATCGACGTCGAGATGCCACAGCAAATCACATCACTCCGAAAGTACCTGCACCACGAAGAAGCTCTCGTAAGAATGAAAGCCGCTCATGCGTTGGGAATGCTGGGAGCTGTTGCGAAAGAAGCGGCTCCGGAAATCGTCAACGTGTTGAAATTGGAAACCGACCACCATCGTCGAGGTTACGTCGCTCGTGCATTGGGAACGACCGCCGACCCCGCGTCACTTCCGGCACTCGAAGCGGCGTTGAAAGAGGAAACCGATCCTGGTGCTCAAGGCGAGATGCGCGGTGCAATAGCGCGACTCAAGGGACTGACTTCCGCAAAGCCGAAGTAATGGAACTCGCTCTCGCTCAGGAACTCGGTGGGATGCAACGATCATGGCGAAGCGATCAAAAAAACGCGGGTGACCCGACTTTCGAGTCACCCGCGTCAGCAGATTACAGCGACAGCAGCGTTTCGCTGGCAGCTTTGTCTTTGACGTTGTCGTTCAGCGAGGCGAAGAACAGATCGCTTCCTTGATTGCCTGAGAGCGTATCTTTCTCGGTGTCGCCGAAGACTGTGCGTCCAACGCCGCTCGATTTCAGTTTCACTCCGGTTCCGTTCGTGAGATTGGCGACTCGCGTCGCGTAGTTGGCGGTTGTGGTCCAAGCCGCACGCAGCAATGACAACGAAGCAATATCAGAGTCATAGCTCGTAGAGCCAGCGACGAGCACATCGTCGTCACCGCTGCCGTTCAAGTCGTCCGCTCCATTACCACCGATCAAGATGTCTCGACCAGCGTTGCCAAAGAGGCGATCGGCTCCGTTGCCGCCGACCAGCACATCGTTGCCGAAGTGTCCCGTCAGATCATCGCAACCATCGCCACCCAACAACACGTCGTCACCTTTGCCGCCATGCAGCAGGTCGTTGCCATCGCCGCCATCGAGCAGGTCGCGTCCGTTGCCCCCTTCGAGGTGATCGTCACCACCTTCACCGTAG
>CAIJTL010001054.1 GCA_903823545.1 uncultured Planctomycetaceae bacterium | reverse complement strand
GCCCGGTGTCGCTGGAATCGGCCCCATCAACAGCATCGTCATCAACGAGGTGCTGACACACACAGATCTGCCCGACGTGGACGCGATCGAGCTTTTTAATCCAACGAACTCGACGATTGACCTCAGCGGCTGGTACTTGAGCGACACGAACGGCGACTACAAGAAGTTCCGCATCCCGAACGGGACGATGCTCGCGCCGTTGAGTTATGTCGTGTTCGACGAGTCTGACTTCGACAGCAGCGGCGGGACTGATCCGAATGACTTCCGGCTCGATGCGGCTCACGGCGACAACGTCTGGCTCGTTGCGGCCGACGTGAATCACAACCTCTCGCAGTTCATCGACCATGTCGATTTCGGAGCGGCACTCAACGGCGAATCGTTCGGCTTGTGGCCGCGCCCTGATGTGCCGTCGTCGGTGCCGAGCCGCTTCGTGCCGATGTCCTCGCAAACGCTCGGTGCAGCGAACTCCGGCCCGCGACTCGGCCAAGTCGTCATCAGCGAAGTGATGTATCACCCGACCGAACTCCCGAACGTCAACGAGGACGATCTCGAATTCGTCGAGATTCAAAACCGCTCAAATGCGAGCGTCACGTTGACGAATTGGCGACTCGCGGGTGATGTTCGATTTGAGTTCGCTACCGGGACAACGCTCGCTGCGAACGCTCGGCTGGTGATTGTGCCGTTCGATCCGGCTGACCCGCTCAACGCCGACCGCCTGCGATTGTTTCGTGAGACGTATGGCTTGCCGCAATCGGCCGTGTTGTTCGGCGGCCTCAAGGGACACCTCGACGACGGCGGCGGGACGATCCGATTGCTCAAGCCCGATGAGCCGCCGCTCGGTGAGCCGAACTTCATCCCATTAATTCTAGAAGACGCGGTTGAGTTCGATGACGTCGCACCGTGGGCGACGATGGCGGACGGCGGCGGTCAATCGCTGACGCGAATGACCGGAGTGAACTGGGGCTTCGACCCAGCCAGTTGGATCGGAGCGGTTCCGAGTGCCGGGATTGCTCAAGCTGCGGACATGATCGTCTCACGCGACGTGAGTGGAAACTTGCTAATCGAAGCGACCGTTGTCGGCGGAGCGATCGACACGCTGACGATCGACTTTGTTCCGGGGACCGGAAACAACTATTTCGCGATTCGCAACGTAGGTCGCACGGTCGCGGCACTCAACGTGCCGAACAGCGTGCAGGTCAACGCGAATGAAGTCCGCGTGCCGCTCGCGAGCGTGACCGGTTCGCGCATTCTCGTCAGTCTCGCTGGAGGCGATGACGTCGCGACGATTGATCTCGTCGGCGGACTCGGCAACAAGACGATTGAGGTCTTCGGCGGCACAGGCATCGATGACGTGCGACTGGTCGGCGCGGCGGCGGCGGTATCGAGCGTCGTTTATCGAGCGACCGGCGCGAACTCCGGTGAGGTTGCGATTGGTACGATGCTCGTGAAGTGCACCGACGTGTCGTTCTTGACTGACACGCAGATTGCGACCGATCGCCGAATTGAAGTCGATAGCACGCGGCTTACCGGCAGCGTCGCCGCGCAAATCGCCGTCGATCCGGCACTCGCAACGCGACTGGCCGTCAGCCTCACGTCACACGCAAACGCACCGATCGCGCGCTTCGGCGCTCCGAATACCGGAGTCACACTCGCGGGAGGAACTGGCTTCGACACGCTGTCGGTCGTCTCGCTACCGAACGGTTTCGCGAAGAAGCTCACTTTGCTGGGACTCGGCGGCGATGATACGTTGACTTCAAATGTCTTGGCGGGAACGTTGCTTGATGGTGGTGAAGGGAACGATTCGATCGTCGGCGGAGCTGGCAAAGAAACGATGCTCGGTGGCAACGGCAACGACACGCTCATCGGCAACGGTGGCGATGATAGTCTGACCGGTGGGGCGGGAATCGACTTGCTCACAGGGAATCTTGGCAACGATGTGCTGACCGGCGACGCGAACGACACGCTGATCGAATCGGGCGACGTCAACTTCACGATGACGGGGACTTCTCTGGCCGGACTCGGCACCGACAAGCTCAGTGGTTTCGGAGCAGTGCGGCTCACCGGCGGAGCGTCGGCAAACAATCTCAAAGTGACCGGCTTCTCCGGTCGAGTGACGCTGATCGGCGGCGAAGGAAACGACACGCTCACCGGAGGCGGAAGCGGTGCGACATCGCTCGATGGCGGCAACGGTAACGACACGCTCATCGGCGGAACTGGTCTCGCAACGCTGCTCGGTGGCGCGGGAGATGACTCACTCACCGGCAGTTCGAAAGACGATCGCCTCGACGGCGGCAGCGGCATCGACAGGCTCAACGGGCTCGCAGGCAACGATGTGCTGCTCGGCGGCAACAGCTTCGATTCAGACACACTCACCGGCGGCGCAGGGAACGATTCACTCGACGGTGGCGACGCAAGTGATTCGCTCGACGGAAGCGACGGCAACGACACGCTCGCCGGAGGACAAGGAAACGACATACTCACCGGCGGCAATGGGACCGATGTCATTCGTGAAGTCACCGACGCTGACATGCTCGTCTCCACAATTCCGAACCAAGCGGGCAAGCTGCGTCTGACGAAATCGTACAACGAAGAGAATGTGTTCCTCGAACAAGAAGACTTCACCGGCATCGAGCAACTCGATCTGACTGGCGGTTACAGCAACGATCTCATCGACACGCGAGCCTTCTCCGGTAGCGTGAAGCTCGATGGCTTTTACGGCAACGACACGCTCCTCTCTGGCAACGGCAACGACACGCTCATCGGCGGCTACCATTCCGACTCGTTGAATTCCGGTGCTGGGAACGACCTGCTCTCCGGCGAACCGGCCGGTTCGTTTTTCTTCGTCAGCGAGAACGGCAACGACACGCTCGAAGGGGGACTCGGCACCGACACGCTTAGCGAAACGGGCGACACCGACTTTGTGCTGACGAACTCGCAAATGACCGGCTTTGGCACCGACTCGCTCAGCGGTATTGAAGCCGCGCGACTGACCGGCGGTGACTACAACAACAGATTCGACGCGCGAGCCTTCTCCGGGCCAGTCACTCTGATCGGCAACAATGGCGACGACACGTTGATCGGTGGCACAAACAACGACGTGCTCGACGGCGGAGCCGGAAACGACGGGCTCGCGGGACTCGCAGGGAATGACACGATTACCGGCGGCATCGGATCGGACACGATCCTCGGCGGACTCGGCAACGACTCTCTGACCGGTGGCCTCGATCGCGACACTGTCCTTGGTGAACTCGGTTCCGACAAAGTCATCGGCGACCTCTCTACGGGGGGAAGCACGTCCGTGGATAAGCTGGCTGGCGGTAACGGCTCTGGCAAAAACACCGGCGACACCTTTGTCGGGCTTGCGAATGAGATCGACGAAACATTCTCACTGGTACCCGATTGGCTGGCATAGTTTGAAGTTCGTGGGATCATCGTCGAGTTCAATGAGGAAACAGAATTGCTGCCACGTCGATTTGAATTGAAGTACGTTTTGCCGGAACGTCTGGCTCAAGCCGTCAGAGACGCTGCGGCGGCATACATTCAGCCGGATGAGTTTGCGGTGACGAATCCGCGTTCCGGTTATCCCGTTTGCAGCTTGTACCTCGACTCGCCCTCAATGACGTTGTTTCAACAAACGGTCGAAGGTTGGGAGTCCCGTTACAAGTTGCGAATTCGTCTCTACGACAACCAACCAAACTCACCAGTCTTTTGCGAAATCAAACGACGACGCAACCAAGTCATCATCAAACAGCGAGTTCAAGCTCCACGTGACTTGGTTGAGCTCGCGTTGTCCGGACAAGTGCAATCACTTCGCAGCAGAAATCCAGAACGTGCCGTCACATCAGAAGCTCAAGAAGTTTGGGATGAGTTTTGGAGGCTGCGTTCAGAACTCCGAGCGTCCGGGATCACCTATGTTGTCTATCGCCGCGAAGCTTACGTCGGACGCAACGACGACAATGTTCGCGTTACGTTTGATCGCGAGATTTGGGGCGCCCCTTATCGGCCCGGAGAGAGACTGAAGTATCCAGCATCCGGGGCTGCGGCACCGATTCAAGGGGTTGTTCTCGAACTGAAATTCAACGAGCGATACCCCGCTTGGATGCACCAACTTGTCACGCAGTTCGGTCTCGAACGTTGTTCCGTCCCGAAGTACGTCGAGTGCGTCCGAGCTGGTCGTGGTTTCGGAACACGGTAATTTGTCGCCGTATTTCGAATGCAACCGGCATAACCGTCAGCACGCGGCAACGAAGTTTGGTGACCCACTTTAGGTTTACCTGACACCCTCAATCTTTGACCTATGTGAAGTGTGAAGACTGAGAGATTCTGTTCCGTTCGCATCATGAGAAACCTAAATGCCGCCATTCCTTGAAACGCTGCTGAACTCCGATCACGGAGCACCGGCCCACGGGCTGGCAGGCGTCGTCTTTGGGATGCTGCTGGCGTTGCTAATTGGCCAGATCATCGGCTGGGTTTATCAAGTGACGCATCGAACGTTGTCGTACTCTCAGACGTTCGTGGCATCTTTGGTGGTGATGCCGCCCTTGGTGGGCTTGATGATGTCGCTCGTGGCGGGAAGCATCGCGTTGGCGTTTGGAATGGTCGCGGTCTTTGCGATGGTCCGCTTTCGAAACGTGCTGAAAGATACACGCGACACGACATTTGTGTTGTGGTCAATCATCGAAGGTTTGGCTGTTGGCACACAGCGGTATTCGACGGCGGTCGTAACGCTGCTGTGCATGACGGTCGCTTTTGCCTATCTGCGACTGACCCTCTTCGGCAGCCGACACACTCACGACGTCTCGCTACGAGTCTCATTACTCGGCGACATGAAAGTATTACAAACTCGCTTACGCGAGATCTTGGACCGTCACTGCGCACGAATTCGAGCACAGTCGACATCGGCATTCGCGATGGCCAGCGGCTCCTGCGAAGTGGCCTATTCTCTCCTTCTTCGTGATCCCTCGCGGCACGAAGAGTTACGACAAGAGCTCCATGAAACAGACGGTTTCAGCAACGTGGCGCTGGTCGTGCATCATGAAGAGTGGGAGATGTAGCTCGTGGCGAACACACTTCAATCTTCTGCGAGGAACGATAAAAGAGGTCGTATTCCGACCCCTTGGGCGGTTCGTTCTCAACGATTGCGACAACGCTTTCTTCCACCGATGGCGTTCTTGGCGTTGGCGAGTCTCGTCTTATGGATGTGGCACGAAGAGATCCCCGCACCACATGCCATCGGCGAAGTGGAAGCCATTCGATCGATCATGACCGCTGCTGGTAACGGCCTATTGTTGGAACCGACCGAAGGACAGCACTGGCAAGTTCTCGACAAAGTCGACGCGAATCAGATTCTGGCTCGATTAGACGATCCGCTTTTGGCTCAGCAATTAATCACGCAGGGAGCGGAACTCGAACGAATCAAACTCGAAGTCGAAGCGGCGTCAGCGAAATTATCTTTTGATTTCTCCAACCAACATCGCGATCACCTTCACGAACAAATCCGATTAGCGTGGAAACGTGAGCAACGTCGAGTCTTGGCTTTGCAGACTCAAGTGCAGCTTGCCGCCGATCGAATTCTTGAACAACGTCTCGATGCCGCTGCTGATCGAGCTGAAAAGCTGTTTCAACAATCGTCTCCACAATTGC
>CAIJTL010001053.1 GCA_903823545.1 uncultured Planctomycetaceae bacterium | reverse complement strand
TGCGAGCGATCAGCAACTACTGCCAACTTTTTGAAAAGCACTATTCTCACCAACTCGATGAGCGGGGACTTCGTTGGCTAGAGTTCGCGGTGAATGGCTCGAAGCGAATGCAAACGTTGGTTCGAGACCTGCTGGCATACGCTCGTATCGACAACAAATCGCGAACTTGGATTACGGTCGATAGCCGTGTTCCTTGTCTGCTCGCACTTGAGAATCTCTCAAAAATCATTGAAGAGACTCATGCGAAAGTTACGGTTGGAAAGCTGCCAGTTGTTTGGGCTGATGCCGTACAGTTAGAGGCTCTCTTTCAAAATCTGATCAATAACGCGGTGAAGTTCCGAGGTGATCGGACTCCTGAGATTTCGATTACGGCGGAGAAGTTGGAGGACTCATGGCAGTTTGCAGTTCGAGACAATGGCATCGGTATCAAACCCGAATTCCATGATCGAGTCTTTGAGATCTTCAAACGATTGCAGACCAGTGAGAAGTATGACGGGACCGGAATTGGGCTCGCCATTTGCAAGCGGATTGTCGAAAGGTTCGGCGGACGCATTTGGGTTGAGTCACAATTTGGCAGTGGATGCACTTTCTACTTCACACTCCCTCGCCCACCTGATCCCTCCGAGTCCGAACATGGCACAACGTAGCCGCCCCTCCCGCCCGCTGCAGATTCTGTTGGTTGATGACAATCCCGCCGACATCGAACTCACTCGCCAGTGTTTTCGCGAAAGCCAAATTCCCAACGAAGTGCATGCTGTCTCAAGCGGAGACGCCACTCTCGCTTACTTAAAACGAGAAGGTGAATTTGCCAGAGCAAGTCGTCCGGATCTGGTCCTGCTAGATCTCAATATGCCGGGCGTTGATGGCCGAGAAATCCTCGCCGCCATCAAGAGTGACTCCGAATTGCTGACGATCCCGGTTGTGATTCTCACCACTTCCGATGCCGATTATGACGTCGACGGTGCCTATCGCCTTCGCGCGAATTCGTATTTGCGGAAGCCTGCGGATTTGGATGAGTTCGTAGAGCTTGCCGAAGCCGTCTGTCTCTATTGGGGACGATACGTCGTATTGCCGCCCGGAACGTAACACGCCTCTACTTTTTCGAGCGTTCGCCGCCAAGGTGCGTGTCTTTTTGGATCGACGTTTCTGTCTGAGCTTGGATCGGGCGATTCGTTTTTGAGTCGATCGTACAAACCGAAAGGCTCGACGCCTTCGCCGATCGACTGGACTTCTCGTCGAGCAATTTTTGACGTTGCCGAGCCATCAACGCGCGACGATCAAGGATTTCTTGGAAGTTGAAATCGATTCGTTTTGGCCGAGCGAACGGTGCCAAGAGCTCAGCAACTTCGCGGACTGTCGAGTATCTCTTCTCGCGATCTTTGGCCAACATGCGATGCACGATTTGCGCGACCTCTTCGGGAAGCGCCGGAACAAGCTGCCGAATCGGTAGAGGCTCGCTGTTCCATTGAGCGTTGATCTTTTGCGGACGAGTTTTGCACTCCGGAAACATCACATGACCGCACAGCATGTAGTACATCGTCGCACCGAGACTGTAGATGTCCGCTCGGCGGTCTACCTGGAAGCTGTCCCTCGCTTGTTCTGGTGAAATGTAGTCTGCGGTGCCGAGGCAATCCTGACCGAAGATCATCGAAAGTGAGAATTCGTCGCTGAGTTCAGATCGCGAAGCGGCAGACAACCCGAAGTCCAACACGTAAGCGTTGCACTGCTGATCGACCAAAATGTTTCCCGGTTTGATGTCTCGATGCACGAGTCCCTGTCGATGAGCATGGTGCAAACCCGCGGCAACATGCCGCACGATGTGACACGCCACTTGCCACGGAATTGAACCGACCATCGCCACAAATTCGTCGGCTCCAACGCCGCGAACGAGATCCATCACGAGGAAGTGGACCTCGCCATACACGCCCGCCACTTTGCCGATTTCTCGCGTGCGAACGATCGCATCGTGGTGCAATTTCAAACCGGCTTGCGCTTCGAGCTGAAATCGAGCGAGCAATCCTGCGTCCGTCTCGCTCTGATCGCACAGCATCTTCATCGCGACGTCTTCGCCGGTCTTA